>NZ_QSGK01000010.1:0-91431 GCF_003468125.1 Collinsella sp. AM40-7AC
CATGCAGCAGGGGCTCTCAATGTTTTTATGTCCTGCTCATATCGTCTCTGCCGGCAGCTGGGGACACTCCTTGCGGGGCGTCCCCATTTTGTTTTCGTCCCGCATGTTTTGTGAAACACGGCTAACTTTTAGGCAAAGTAGTAAGACATGGGAAACTTTTGCGGTAAAGTAAATCAAGCAAAAGTATCCAAAGGCTAACTAGAAGCCATCGCGAAAGGCGGCCCATGGCCCTGCGTGAATCCGGAGAAGACTATCTCGAATCGATCTACGTTCTATCGGAACGTCAGGGCATCGTGCGCTCGATCGACGTTGCCGAATACTTGGGCGTAACCAAAGCAAGCGTCTCTAAAGCCATGGCGGCCTTGGAGAGCACCGGCTACGTGGAGATGGGCAAACGCGACGTGCATCTGACGGAACGCGGTCTTGAGGTTGCCCGTCAAATGTGGGAGCGCCACTGCTTTTTTGTAGGGCTGCTAGAGGACGCAGGCGTAACGCCCGAGGTCGCGTCGCAAGAGGGCTGCCACATGGAGCACTGCCTGAGCGAGGAGAGCTTCGAGAAGTTGAGGTCGATGTTGGGCCGGGGCGAGGCGACGGATTCAACTTCGGAATCCTAACAGATCCTCAGTAGCGCGGAGTTCGCGCAAGGCGCGAACCAGCGACCGGGACCAGCGGCCTTTTCGGCCAAGTCCATTTCAGCAAAGAAACACCGCCAGCAAGCGATGCCCAAGAACTGCCAGCTACGTCACTGCAGGCCGGGGTCGGGCTTGGTTTTGAAAACAATCCGCAGCGCGAGGCCCGCCTTTCCGTTGCTCCGCAGGAGCAGGAAAGACGGGCCTCATGCGCGAGGACGTTTTCAAAACCAAGCCCGACCCCGGCCGGAGGGACCACGAGTGCTACAGGTTCTTGACACCCATCGCGCGCATGGCGTTCAGGATGGCGATGATCGCCACGCCTACGTCGCCAAAGACGGCAAGCCACATATTGGCGATACCCAGCGCTGCCAGCACAAGGATCAGCAGCTTAATGCCCAGCGCAAAGATTATGTTCTGCCAAACAATCGACATGGTCTTGCGCGCCACGCGGATCGCGCGGGAAATGTTGGACGGCTTGTCGTCCATCAGCACCACGTCGGCGGCCTCGATCGCGGCGTCGGAGCCCATGGCGCCCATGGCAATGCCAACGTCTGCGCGGGTGAGCACGGGTGCGTCGTTGATACCGTCGCCGACAAAGGCGAGCTTTCCCTTGCCGCTTTCGGCCGCGAGCAGCGCTTCAACACGTTCGACCTTGTCGCCCGGCAGGAGCTGCGCGTGGAACTCGTCGAGACCGAGTTGCTTGGCTACAGACGCCGCAACCTCCTCGCGGTCGCCCGTGAGCATGACGGTGCGGTTGATACCGGCGGCGTGCAGGTCGCGGACAGTCTGCCCGGCATCGGCCTTAACGGTGTCTGCAATCACGATGTGACCGGCGTACACGCCGTCAACGAGCACATGCAGAATCGTTCCGGTGACCTCGCAATTGGGCGCTTTTGCTCCGGCCGCGGCGAGCATCTTTGCATTGCCAACGGCGACGTGCTTACCGTCGATGGTTGCCGTCACGCCGTGGCCCGCGTCGTTGGCGGAGTCGCTAACGCGCTTGGGGTCGAGTTCGCCCTGGAAGGCGGCGCGCACCGACTGCGCGATGGGATGGTCGGAGAACGACTCCGCAAGGGCCGCGACTTCGAGCAGCGACTGCTCGGTATAGCCAGCCTCGGGGTGCACCGCGACCACCGAGAACGTGCCGTTGGTGAGGGTGCCCGTCTTGTCAAAGACGACGGTGTCCACATCGGCGAGCGTCTCGAGGTAGTTGGAACCCTTGATGAGAACGCCCAGCTTGGACGCGCCGCCGATGCCGCCAAAGAAACTCAACGGTACGCTGATCACGAGGGCGCACGGGCAGCTGACGACCAGGAAGGTCAGGCCGCGCAGGATCCAATCGGACCAAGCGCCAGTCACCAGGCCGCCGCCAAGCGCGAGCACCGCGGCAGCGCCAGTGACGGCGGGGGTGTAGACGCGGGCAAAGCGCGTGATGAAGTTCTCGGTGCGCGCCTTCTTTTCGCTGGCATTCTCCACGAGCTCCAGAACACGCGCGACGGTTGACTCGCCAAAGGGCTTGGTGGTGCGCACGTGGATGAGGCCCGTCATGTTGATGCAACCGCTGATGATATCGTCGCCGGTCTTGGCCGGGCGGGGGACCGACTCGCCCGTGAGTGCGGCGGTGTCGAGCTGGGTTTCGCCCTCGACGATGACGCCGTCGATAGGCACGCGCTCGCCGGGCTTGACCACGATCACGGTGCCGACGGCGATGTCATCGGGAAAGGCCTGTTCGAGTGTGCCGTCGGCTTGCTCGACGTTAGCGTAGTCGGGCGCGATGTCCATCATGGCACTGATCGACTTGCGGCTCTTGCCCACGGCGTATGCCTGGAACAACTCGCCGACCTGGTAGAACAGCATGACAGCGGCGCCTTCGGCCATGTGCGGGTCGGTGTCGGGGAAGAGCACCATGGCAAACGCGCCGATGGTCGCGACGGCCATGAGGAAGCTCTCGTCGAAGGCCTTGCCGCGGCGGATGTTATTGAATGCCTTTTGCAGTACGTCGTAGCCGGCAATCAAAAACGGCACGAGGAACAGCACAAAGCTGGCGTAGATGTTGCCGGGCTCCCCAAATGCGATAGCGAGGGCGCCGAGCTCGTCGAGGGCATAAACAACGGCAAAAATGCCCAGTGCTACCAGGATGCGGTTGCGCTTGTGCTCAAGGGACTCTTTCTTCTTGCGCTTCTTCTTTTTCTTTTTGGAATCGGCGGCCGCCATGATTCAAACCTCCCATTTGAGTGTATGAACACTTGCTCATATAATTTCGCGAGCAAAGGCCGCGGCAAGCGCGGCCTCGCAGGTCAACGTATGCGCGGGTTAGAGAATGATCTCGCAGTCCGGCTCGGCGTCGGCGGTGAACTCAACGACGCGGTCCAGGACCTCGTCGAACTTGGCATCGTCGGCCTCGAGCGTCAGCTTCTGGGTCATAAAGTTGACCGAAACGGACTTGACGCCCTCGAGCTTGGCAAGTTCGTCCTGAAGCTCGCGCGCGCAGTTGGCGCAATCGATCTCGTCGAGCTTAAACTGCTTTTTCATAGTGGGTTCCTTTCCCTGTTTTTGCGGCTTGGGTGCAGGTCGCGTTGATACCGTGGTTGGTTGCTACTCGCAGATATGGCTCATGCCCTGGTTGAGCATGGTGTAGACGTGATCGTCGGCAAGGGAGTAGAGGATGTTGCGGCCGTCGCGGCGGAACTTGACCAGGTGCGACTGCTTAAGCGTACGCAGCTGGTGCGATACTGCCGACTGCGAGGTTGCGGTCGCCTCGGCGATGTCTGCCACGCAGAGCTCGCGGCCCATGAGGGCATAGAGAATCTTGATGCGCGTGGTGTCGCTGAAGACCTTGAACAGGTCGGCGAGGTCGTAGAGAAGCTCTTCGTCGGGAAGGTCCTCGGGCGAGCAGGTGGTGGGGATTGCGGGCTCGATGCTGGTCTCGACGTCGACCTTTGTTTCATCGACAGGTGCGGTCATTGCAACATCCTTTCATATGAACATGCGCTCATATAAATTACTTCCGATTATATGAGCGCATGTTCATATGTCAATACAATTTACGTTAACTTCGATGACTGCTTGCCGCCCCTGCGATTTTCTGCGGGTTGGGAGACATCGACGCAATGCTCGCCAACATATTTCGAGATGTTCGGCCAGCATGCTAAGAAAGCCACCTTGAGAAGCTTTAGGACTGTTCATATTTGTACTTTATCGTGTTAAATACAGCGAGAATCAGTTCTTCCTCTACGGGAGTTCCTGCAGAATCAGTTTTATCTAAAGTTATATTGAGCATTGCTGCAGCCAATCTGGCACATCGGTGGCCGAATAAGTCGAAAAATGTAGGTGGACATCCGCAGAGATCGCCTTTAGAAGAGCGAATTCTCAATTAGATCAATAATCGTGTCGTCTTCCGTGCGGTTTCCATCGATTTTTGCGAACATGTCGCATTCCCAAGGCCCATTGATTTCCTCAGCAAGGGCCCCGACGTGTTGCATGTCGTCGGGTTCTGGCACATCGTTGATGCTCGGGTCATCAGCTTGCGGATATTGGCTTGCAATTTCGCGCTTGGCGGCCTCTTCTTCTTTGAGTGTCTCCAGGACGCGGCGACCGTATTCGAAGTAGCGCCGCAAGACAAATTGACGAAGAGTTTCTTGCAGGATGGCGAAGTTATCCGGGAGTCGACCGGGCCATATCTTCTCGCGAATGCGAATCGCTTCCATGACCCGCCTAAAAGCGGACTGCTTGAAAAACGAATGACGACTAACTGTGATAACGGCATATCCCATGTTTCGCAGCGTGTTTCGGCGTTCCTCGTCAATTGATTGCTGTTCGGGCTCGTCGTGGTAAAAGCCGTTGTATTCGATATCGGTCATCGAATTTTCGAGCAGCGCGTCGAGGTAGAAAACCGTCCGTCGCGTTAGGGCGGCGTATCTTTTGGGGACTGGGATCGGATAGTCCGTTTTGATAGCGCGTATGGCTAAGCCACCCATTGACTTGGGCATTGTCAGCATCATGACAAACGCCGTTTCGAGTGGGGAGCGACAGCCTTCGCGTACATAAGAAAGTGCCTTAAGTGCTTTATTAGATCCACGATACCCCGATGCCTCTGAAAAGAAGGCTCTGAGCTCTTCAACGCTGGTTAGGGCTGGGCGCTCGCGATATTGAGTTTCGTCGGACGTTCCAAGCGCGTAGGAGCCGCAGATTTCAAAGTAATACTCAACGAGCTCCGAAAGGTTGAGGTCGGCTGCTGCTTCTAACGCGCACAGCTTGATGTCGACGATGTAGACGTTCGGCTCGAGTTCTAGGTAGCTTTCTGCATCAAACGTATAGCGCGTGCAGTGGCAGATGCAGCCCTTGCGGTGCCTTTTGGCATTATTGGAAAACGTCAGCACATGGATGCTTTCAGAATCGACATTCTTTCTGTTGAGCCATGCTCGCGCCGCTTCCAGGTTGGACGTGGTCGGCGCAGACACCTTGATCTTTTCCATAGATATGGGATCGGTCGCGTGGCTTGCGAGCGAGTTGACTGTTTGGTATACAGCGCGTGCCGTGGTATGTGACAGAACGATTCCCATACGCGCATGATGGCATAGCGGACGCCATATACGCTCGAAACTTCGGGCAACGGTATTGGGGCGCGGCTTATCTTCTGCGAACGGTGGGTTTTTGAGCTGTCGTATTGAGGGGGGCAGCTTCGGCTGGGGAGGTTTCTGTCGGCTGCCCCATTTTGGTGAACTTTAGTTGCGGATTCGTAGCTTCTAAGCGTTTTTGCCGACCGCTCAGATGCCTCACCAACATAATTTGAGTTATTCGGCCTTATCCTATACGAATGGTGTGATCGCAACGTCTTATTCGAATTGATTCAGGTAGATTTATAGGGCTTGGTTGCGAAATTGGGGCGACTATAGCGCTCGATTGCGGTTCAAGGGGCCTCGACTAGTGGTTCAGCTGGCCGAACAACTCGAAAAAAGTAGGTGGGCCAATCTGCCGACTATGTGAAGCATGCGTATTTGCTCGTTTTGATTAAAACTAGGGTGCAGCCATAAGACTGCGCCCTAGTTTACTGCGTGCCGGTGCGTCCAGACGGATTGCACTGTGCCTGGCAGGCGCTCCCGCAGATGGATCGGTTATTTCGCAAACAGGTTCTTGAGGTTGAACTCGGCCTGTACCGTGCGGAGCATGAGGTCGGTGTCGTCCAGACCCAGATGCTGCTCGTTGGCGTCGGGCGCGAGGGTGCCGCGACGGCGTGCCCAGTTCTCGAGCGCGGCGGGGGCGGACTCGCGGGGGAGCGAGCGCACGTCGGCGTCCAGGCTGCGGCAGATCTGGCGCGAGTCGATGACGATGATCTTACCCGCGCGGCGTGCCTCGGCGTAACCGTCCAGGTGAATCTTGAACCAGCTGTCCTCAAAGGCGGCGTTATGCGCCATGTACGGGTACTTCTTCATAAGCTTGAGCAGCTGCTTTTGCAGCTCCTTGTTCTCGCGGAAGGGCGTTTTGCCGTCGATGTCGTCCCAGGTAATGTGGTGGATATTCGACAGCGGCACATCTTCGCCGCGGTAGATGTCGGGCAGGCCGCAGTAGTGTGCCTCGGCGTCATGCGGGACGGCGTCGCTGGTGAGCTCCATGATCTCCCAGCCCACGTTGATGATATAGCCGCGCTCGGGTGCACGGCCGGTGGTCTCGATGTCGATACCGAGCACGGTGCCCTGGATGGGCTTGCGGGCGTAGGCCACGCCGAGCGCGTCGCGGTCGCCGCGGATTTCGCGCATAACGGACGCGGCGGTGCGCTTTTGCATCTTGCCGATGGCGGCGCAGGTGTCGGCATCGGACAGGCCGCGCGAGAGCGTCGCGGGCGTCACGTTGCGCAGACGCGCCTCGCCAATCTGGTCGCACAGGTCGCGGTTGCGGTCGGCCAGGTCGCGCACGGTGGCAAAGTCGAAGCCGGGGTCGCCCTCGGCGGTAAAGTACTCGGTCTCGAGCACCTTGAGGGCCTCCTCGCCCTTCTGGCGCTCGGACTCCATGGCGCCGTGGTCGCCGTAGATAAACATGGGGATAAACGGCTGGCGCTCGTATTCGAGTGCTTGCGATACGTTCATATGCTACTCCTTGGACGGGCCGCGTTGTGCGGCTCGAGGTTACTGAGTTATGGCGAGATGATAGTTTACCATAGGCAACTATTGGCACCGCGCCCGGGACAACTACAATACCCTAGTTGACCGCTAGGACTTTTACAATGCTGCCGAAAGACACGAAAGGTTCCATCCGTCATGGATTTACTGATTGATATTCTGCTCGACGCCGGCAAGGACACGCTGTCGCTGGTGCCGTTTTTGTTGGTGACGTATCTTGCTCTCGAGACACTTGAGCACGTTGCGGGCGACCGCGTCAACGGCGCTATCAAGCGCGCCGGCGCTGCGGGTCCCGTGGTTGGCTCGCTGCTGGGCATGGTGCCGCAGTGCGGATTTTCGGCCATGGCAGCAACGC
The DNA here is from genome assembly GCF_003468125.1 of Collinsella sp. AM40-7AC. Taxonomy (NCBI): domain Bacteria; kingdom Bacillati; phylum Actinomycetota; class Coriobacteriia; order Coriobacteriales; family Coriobacteriaceae; genus Collinsella; species Collinsella sp. AM40-7AC. Next base: position 7,104 of record NZ_QSGK01000010.1, read on the forward strand.
TGTACGCCGGCCGTGTCGTGACCTTGGGCACGTTGGTGGCGGTGTTCCTTTCGACCTCCGATGAGATGCTGCCGCTGTTGCTTGCCGAGCAGGTTCCCGTGCAGACTATGGCGATGCTTTTGGCTTCGAAAGCGCTGATCGCACTGGTCACGGGTTTTATCGTGGACGCTGCCATTCGCGGCCTGCGCCGTAACGCCCGCGCGCACGCGGCGATTCGCCGTACCGTGCTGGGAACCGCGGCCAACCCGGCCCACGTGAACTGCGCGCACGACGACCACAGCGGCGGTGACATCATCGACGAGGTGGCCGAGGCAGGCGTGAGCGCCGACCACATCCACGAGCTGTGCGAGCGCGACCATTGCGGTTGTGATGAAGACGAGGACGAGCACGAACACGGACATGGCCACGATCACGGTCATGAGGGCGAACATGAACACCATGACGGTCACGGTCACTCTCACTCCCACGAAGGGACGCCTGTCCTGTCGATCATCCGCAGTGCGATCTCGCACACCGTGCAGGTCTCGGTATTCATTTTTCTGGTGACGCTGATTCTGGTCGCCGTGCTCGAGACGTTCGGCGAGTCCGCGATCGAGCAGTTCCTGCGCGGCAACGAGACACTCGCTGTCCTGGGTTCGGCGCTTGTCGGGCTGATTCCCAATTGCTCGGCGAGCGTGGTCATTACACAGCTGTATCTGGAAGGCGCGCTGCAACTGGCGCCGATGCTCGCCGGCACGCTCATTTCCGCCGGCGTGGGTTATCTGGTGCTGTTCCGCACCAACCGCAGCGCCCGCGAAAATGCCGTGTTCCTGATCATGATGTACGTCATCGGCGCTGGCTGGGGCCTCATCCTCTCCGCCGTTGGCCTCTAAGTAGGCCTAAAAAATGGGCTTCAAATAGCCATGCTCAGCGCCTGCGCAATGCGGCGACGCATGGCATTTTGAAGCCCGTTTTTTGTTGAGCAATGGATTCCGAGCGCTCACACCGCTCAAAACAAAAAGGTAGATTTTAGGCATGTCTCAAAAATCTACCTTGGTTAGTGCAGCAACTCGGTGAGGTTGCGTTTAAAGCGGGCGCGGTCTTCGCTGGTAAATGCTGCCGGACCGCGAGTGCGTCCGCCGGCGCGGCGTACCTTCTTTTCCTCGTGGCGAATAAACAGCTGCATGTCGATGGTTGCTTTGTCGTAGACGCGCCCGCGCACACCGATAGCGGCGGCATCGCGCCCGAGCACCATGCTCGCCAAGCCAATGTCCTGCGTCACGACCACGTCGCCCGCCTGCAGGCGTTCGACAATGGCAAAGTCGGCGCTGTCGGCGCCCACGCTCACGTCGAGCGTCGTGACCCAAAAGCCGCGTCGCGCGTGCTCGGCATCGCGCGGGTCGTCGCGGCGAATGTGCCGTTCCAGGTTTTGCGTGCTGTTGCCGGCGATAACAACGGCGACGCCCGCCCGCCGCGCGCAGTCAATCGACTCGCGCGTGACCGGGCAGGCGTCTGCATCAATAAAGAGCGTTCGTGGCATCTAGCGCACCAGTTTGCCAAACTGAATGGCGCGAACAATGAGCGTCACGCCAAACACCAGCAGCGCGGCACCGCTAAAGATGACGAGCATCTTGGCCGACCACAGCGGATAGATAAACACGAACATGCCCGCGATGATGGAGAGCGCGCCGCTCAGGATGGCGAGGGCGCGGTTGGCGGAAAGCTCGGATTCCAGAATCGACATGACGCCCTCGACGATCCAGCCAAAGCCGGCGACGACCACCACGAGCGTGGTGAGCGTCGCGGTCGAGAAGGCCTGGTTGCGCAGGATTATGACGCCGCCCAGAATGATGAGCAGGTTGGAGATGATGCTCGTAACGCGCCAGCCGGTGGGCAGCAGCGGCTCGAAAACAGCGGTAAACAGCCTGATCGCGGCCGTGATCACAAAGTAGATGCCCAAGACGGTCGTCAGGAAGACGAGGGATTTGGCGGGCGCAAACAGCAGTGCGATGCCGGCGACGAGCGCCAAGACGCCCGTGATGGCGTAAATCCAGCGCACGGCCTTGACGGCCTTGCCTGCCATGCTTTTCTCGTCAAATCCAAACGCGCTCGATTGCTTGTCATCGTTCTTAAAGATGCCCATGATGTCTCCTTTCCGTGCGGCGTAAGCCGTAGCTCTTGCAACCAGTATCGCCCAAGGGCGCCGTCGCGTGGGGCGGGAAGGGCGAATGGGAGCCTCATCTTCCCGAATTGTTACCTTTGTTCCCGTTTGGATGCGGAATATTCAACAGGTGTGGAACATTGCGCCGCTGTGTGTAATTGCCTACGTTTTAGGTTAGATTTTCTTAAGAACAATTGGCTTTTATTGGGGGTCTTATGAACGAAGCTGTTCCCGCGGCGCCGGTAAGCGCCGAGTCGATGGCAAAGCAGGGTTGCGAAAAGCTTGGCCTGGACACGTTTGACGCGCTGGTCCGCCGCGCCCGTACGTGCCGCCGTTTTGACGAGTCCATGCGCGTGCCGCGCGAGTTTTTGCTCGAGCTGGCGGAACTGGCGCACCTGGCTCCCTGCGGCGCCAATGCTCAGCGTCTGCGTTTTCATGTGGTGAGCGGTGCCGAGGATTGCGCGCGTGTATTTGATGAGCTTGCATGGGCCGGCGCGCTTAAGGATTGGTCGGGTCCTGCCGAGGGCGAGCGTCCGACCGGCTACATCGCGATTCTTGCCGAGCGCGCTGTTCCGGGTAAGCCCGCCGCGCCCATCACCGAGGTCGACACGGGCATTGCCGCGCAGACGATGATGCTCGCCGCTCGCAGCGCCACGCCCGAGGTGGCAGCCTGCATGTTCAAGGCCTTTACGCCCCACGCGATCGATGCTATGGGGCTCGATAACGACAAGTATGAGCTCAAGCTGATCATGGCTTTTGGCGTGCCGGCCGAGACGCAGATGATCGATGCGATCGATTCCAACCCCGACGGCTCAATTAATTACTGGCGTGACGATGCGCAGGTGCACCACGTACCCAAGCGCCCGCTCGCCGACGTGCTGGTGTAGCTGAGCGTCACCGCGGCGTGATCAGACGGTAAACCACCACAAAGGTGCCTGTCCCCTTTGTGGTGGTACGAGGGGAGAGCGTGTGGCAGATCTGTATTTGGTGCGGCATGGGCAGACTGAGCTCAATGTGCAGAGCATTTTGCAGGGCTGGCACGATTCGCCGCTTACGGCGCGCGGGCGCGAGCAGGCGCTGACGGCGCGTACGGCGTTTGCGGCGCGTGGCGTGGCCTTTGATCATGTGTATTCCTCGCCGTTGGGCCGGGCGCGGCATACGGCCGAGCTTATCGTTGGCGAGGGCCGTTCCATTGAGCTGGTCGATGACCTGCGTGAGTGGCATTTTGGCTCGCTGGAGGGCACATCAAATCGCGAGATGCCTCCGCAGCCCTGGGGCGATTATCCGGTGGCCTTTGGCGGCGAGTCGGAAGTGCAGCTTCAGTCGCGCATGGTCGCGGCGCTGTCCCGTATTATGGCCCGGCCGCAGCACAACTGCGTGCTGGCGGTTTCCCACGGCTCAGCCTGCCAGGAGTTTCTTGAGTATGTGACTGGCGGGGGAGAGCTACCCGACAACGGTGCCGTGCTTCATTTTGGCTATTGCGACGGGGCGTTTTCGCTCTTGGGTTGGTAACGAACGAAAGGACCCCTATGAATAAAGATCTGTATCTGGTCCGTCATGGACAGACGATATTCAACCTTAAGCGTATCATTCAGGGGTGGAGTGACTCGCCGCTTACGCAGTTGGGTTGCGACCAGGCGGCGCGCGCCGGCATGTTTTTACGTGCGCGCGGCATTGAGCCCGATCATGCCTACACCTCCACGCTTCATCGCACCGAGCAGACTATCGCCAACTTGTGGCCGGGCTTGGCGTACGAGCGCCTGGACGGCCTGCGTGAGTGGTTCTTTGGCGACTTTGAGGCCGAGCGCGTGATGCTTATGCCCGAGCGCCCGTGGCGCGATTTCTATCGTCAATTTGGCGGCGAGGGCCAGATCCAGGTGCGCGAGCGCATGGTGACGACGCTGACCGAACTCATGCAGCGTCCGGACCATACGTGTGTGCTCGCGGTAAGCCATGGCTCGGCTATCAAGGAGTTTATGGATCACGTGAAGGGTGCGGCGGCCGACGAGCGCGATCGCGTGCCGGGCAACTGCTCGGTGCTGCACTTTGCGTTTGGCGACGAATCCGACACGTTTGAGTTGGTCGAAGTCTTTACGCAGGAGGATTACGCGCGCGAGCTGGGGCTTGAACCGCTTGTAGCGGCAGTAGGCCCGCAGCGCGGGTAGCGCTGACGTTGCGGCGCGGTTTGCCGGCGAAATTGTTTGATGCGAAAGGGGCGGGGATGCATGCGGGGGCTTTCCCTCCCCGCCCCTTGTTTGTTTGGATGCTGGGTTTTCCAGCTTAGCGTTTGAGTTCGCTAGAACCGTGAGACCTGGTGAGTGAGCAGACCCGTCGGAACCTGCGGCGCGCTGCCGCTGACCTGCGCGGCGGGGAACAGCACGGCTACAGCAAAGTTGAACGGCTCTTTGCCAGAGTAGGCGCCGGCAGCGCGGGCCTCGTCGGCCAGAATCTGCGATGCCCCAGCCAGTGCGGCGACATAGGCGGAGTCACCGGCGAACACCGGGTCGGGCGCCTGATCGAGCATGGCACGGATGGCGGCAACGGCGTCCTCGCGCTTGACCTCCCACACGCGATGTGTGACGCCCGCGGGATCGGTGACGGCGTAGAGCGATGCGCCCTCTTTGGCAGCGCTCAAAATGATATCCATGACGGGCGACGCCTCGTAGGCGAGCGACACGGGGCGCGGCTGCACCTTGAGCTCGGCGATCGCGCGCGCGGTGGCGAGTGCGTCGATGCTCTCGGCGGCAGTCTCGTCGCCGCCCGTCAGCACGTTAACCGGGCAAATCGCCACGACGCCCGTCGCACGTCCCGGCTCGCCCGAGCATTCGTACACGTAATACGCCGCACCCGGGTCCTTGAGCATCAGACCATCGGCAATGGCTCCGCGCAGAGCATCGTTGCCGCTCAGGATGCTGCCCATTGCAGGTAGTGCCTCGAGCACGCGGTCCTGAGCCGGGCGGATGCAGGGAAACGGAAGTGCTTTCATGGGGAGGTCCTAACGCACGAGTCGGTTTGTTCGCGGCTTATTATGCCCCAACTTGGCCGCTCGCGTCCCAGAGCACGTTATCGGCGAGCGCGATTAGCACCTGCTGACAACGAACGATGTCGGCGTGGGGCACATATTCGTTGGGCTTGTGGGCGAGCGCGAGCGAGCCTGGGCCATAGCTCATGCAGTTACGGTTACCCGTCTTGCCGGCAATGACGGCAGTGTCGGTGTAGCCGGTAAAGAAGCCGACGGTCGTGTCCGTGCCCGTTACATCGTCTGCTGCGCACTTGAGTGCAGCTAGAAGGGGAGAGACCGGATCGCGCTCGATGGCGGGGCGGTCGCCCGTCACGGTGTAGCTGCCATGGCAACCGGGAACGGTGGCTTCGGCGACGGCGATGGCATGCTCGACCATATTGATTGCGGCGGCCGTATCGGTCGGCGGGGTCAGGCGCATGTCGACCCAGACTTTGGCGCGGTCGGGCACGACATAGGGGCGATATCCGCCCTCGATTTGGCCAAACGTGATGGTCGAAGGCCCCAGCTCATCGTGCGCGGGCAGCGCCGCAAACGCGCGACGAAGCGAACGCACGACCTCGGCTATGGCGGCGACGGCGACGGCGCCCTTCCAAGGCTGGCTTGCATGAGCCGTGACGCCGGCCATCTCGATCTCGAACCACGTACGCCCCTTGTGCGCCACCTGGATCTGTCCGTCGGTGGGTTCGGTGTCCAGCACCCATTCGCGCGAGCCGACCCAGCCAGCATCGATCGCGGCCTCTGAGCCGCGCATGAAGTCTTCCTCGTCGACCGAGCAGATGAGCGAAAAGCCGCGGCGTGGCAGCGCGCCATCCGCCGCCACGCGCTCGAGCGTATGGACCAGTGCGGCAATGGCGCAGGCCAGGCCACCCTTCATATCGCAGGCACCGCGGCCATAGAGTTTATCGTCGCGCACAACCGCCCCAAGCGGTGCGATGTCTGCGTCCCAGCCATCGCCCAAGGTGACGGTATCCATGTGGCAGATATAGATCAGCCGCGGCTCGTCGCTTTGGCCCGGCACGGTGACTTTAAGGTTGCGGCGCCCGGGCAGCACCTCGAGTTCCTCAACCTGCACGGCATGAAGCACCGGATGACTCAACCGCTCCAGCTGAGCCTCAACCAGCGCTTTGATATACCGCTCAATTTCATCCTCATACGCGCCCGGGTCTGAGCTGTTGATCCGCACAAGCTCCTGCGCAAGCCGCCAGGCAAAGTCCTCATCAACCATATGCAACCTCACAATCAGTTTGCTTTCCAAACCGATTGTAAGCCTCCTGAGAGATCCGCGACGTGGGCGTGGCAGTATTTACCGTTCGCAGGCCGAGCCAGCGCGTTTGCCGTCCGAGCGGGTTCACAAGCGACGCAGCGGGTACGTACCCTTCATGGACGACATGCTGTGCGACATATCTGCCTTTCGGTATCACCGGATACCTCCACAGGTCTTGGCAATAATGCCGGACCTGCCCGATTCTGCGGACGATCCGCGCAGGGAGCACCTATGTGAGCATCCGCTCGTCACGCATTTCCTGGGCACCCCGTTACACGTGTTGGCGCAGGGCAGCTGCGGACGTAAGGGCGATCGCATTGTCAGGCATGTTTGGAACGGGGAGAGGCCGTTTGATTCTGTGCGGCAGACGGAGTTTGGCCTCGATGTTGCGTCCCCACTCTTTACCCTGCTGACTCTGGCTTCCTCGGTCTCAAACGAGCGTCTAATCATGTGCATGTATGAGATGTGCGGCACCTTTGCCGTGTGCAAGATTGCGCCTCAGGTAAAGTCGGCACTTGAGCAGGCATATGGGAGCCGATGGAGTGACGCACGGTCGGGCTGGGAAAACGTAAAGGATGTCTCGGGGAATCCAACGGACTTGTGGAAACGACCTCCCTTGATCGAGCTCTCTGAGCTTACAGAGTTCGTCGATAAGGTCCGGGGGCTCCGCGGCGCTAAAACGTTCATACGAGCCGCGAAATGCATTACGGGGGTGGCAGCATCGCCGCTCGAGGTCCAGGCTTCGATGCTGTTTGGCCTTACGAGGTTGCGCGGCGGCGAAGGGCTGAGCCTTACCAATAACGTTGAGATTCGTATGACGCGCAGCGCCCGCCTGATTTCGGGGCTTGATAGGCGCTATGCCGATATCCTGCTGGCAAATAAGGACGGCAGTCGAGAGTGTCTGGTTGAATGCCAAGGTAAAGCCATTCACGGATCCATTGAATCCAAGATCTCGGACTCCGATCGAACGACGGCCTTGCAAGCCATGGGATATCCCGTCGTTCTGATGACCTATGGTCAGCTGGCCGACTTCGATGCCTTCCGCGTGGTGATGGAGCTCATCATGTCCTATCTCGATGTGCCGCTGAAAGACAAGACGCCGCGACAGCAGGAGCTCGAACGGCGGCTTCGTGAGGAGATTTTTATCGATTGGGCGGGAATGTAGCCGCGCGGGCGGAAAATGGTCGCGCGGACTAGAGTTTTGGTCGCATAATACTTATATTTTGCCTTGGACGGGCCTTAAAAATGCTACCTAGAATAAGTTGTTTCGGAAAATGGACAGTCAACTTACATTCGGCACATAGAGACCGATTTTTACCTACTAAAGTCCCTGATAAAGCTGTTTATCAAAGCGGGTGTGCTTAGCGACTGGAGCCTCACTATCGATTATCTGAAAAAACTTGTTCTGGGTATCATTTTAAAGTCGTCCGGAGCAACAAAATCGCCCCCCCGTTTCGTGAAAACGGGGGGGGGCGAATGGGCGTCGTGGTCTGTCTGGCAGGCTTGGCACCGGCGCTATTTAATCACGCGCACGCGATACATCGACGGAATCTGCTTGAGCGCCTCGATCGTGCTGCCGTCCAGGTGCTCATCGGTGTCGAACATGGTGTAGGCGTTCTCGCCAGCGGACTCGTTGATCATGCGCTGCACGTTGGCGTTGTCCTTGGCGAGAATGGCCGTGATCTGGCCGATCATGTTGGGCACGTTGGCATGCAGGCAAGCAATGCGGCTTGCGGCGCGCGCCTTGCCCATGCTGCAGGCGGGGTAGTTGACGCTGTGCGCGATGTTGCCGTTTTCCAGGTAATCTTTGAGCTCGCTGATGGCCATGTCGGCGCAGTTGGCCTCGGCCTCGCCGGTGCCGGCGCCCGAATGCGTGGTGATAAACGTGTTGGGCATCTTGACGGTCTTGGGCGTGGCAAAGTCGCAGCTAAACCAGCTGAGCTTGCCCTCGCGCAGGGCAGCGTCGACGGCGTCCTCGTCAATGATGGTTTCGCGCGCGTAGTTGATGAGGACGGCGTCGGGCGCCAGCAGGTCGATCTGCTCGGTGCTGATCATGCCGATGGTATCGGCCTTGCTGGGCACGTGCACGGTGAGGTAGTCGCAGCCGCGGCACAGATCCTCGAGCGTGCCCACGCGCTGCACCTCGCGGCTCAGCACCCACGCGTGCTCGACGGAAATGAACGGGTCGTAGCCGTAGACGTCCATGCCCAGATCGACACAGGCGTTGGCGACCTTGGAGCCCACGTTGCCCAGGCCGATGACGCCAATGCGCTTGCCCTTGAGCTCGCGACCCACAAAGGCCTTCTTGGCCTTCTCGGCGTCGACTTGGATCTCGGGGTCGTCGGCGTTGTTGCGCACCCAGTTCATCGACTGCACGACGCCGCGGCTCGAAAGCACCAGCATGCCCAGGACGAGCTCCTTGACGGCGTTGCTGTTGGCACCGGGGGAGTTAAAGACGACGACGCCCTTCTTGGCGTACTCCTCGACGGGGATGTTGTTGACGCCGGCACCGCAGCGGGCGATGGCGCGGATGCCCTCGGGCAGCTCGTAGCCGTGCAGGTCGGTGGAGCGCATCAGGATGGCGTCGGCCTCCTCGGCGGTGCCCACAAACTCGTAGCCCTCGCCAAACTCGACTTTGCCGTCTTTGGTGATGTCGTCGATGGTCTTAATCTTACGCATGGAAAAACTCCTTAGCAGGTTTTGATCTAAACAGGGTGGTTTGAGATGGCTGGTCGGCCCGCGTGCTGCGGGCTAGTTAGATCGCGGGCTCAAACTATGCTGCGCTTCGAAGTCTTTCATGTACGAGGCCAGTGCCCGCACGTCTTCCATGGTTACGGCGTTGTAGACGCTGGCGCGCATGCCGCCCACCAGGCGATGGCCCTTGACGTTTTGAATCTGGTGCTCGGCCGCGCCTGCGACAAAGGCGGCGTCGAGGTCGGCATCGCCGGTACGGAACGTGACGTTGGCGATGGAGCGACTGTCTGTCTGTGCGGTGCCGTGGAACAGCACGCTGTGCTCGAGCAGGTTATAGAGCAGGTTGGCCTTGGCCCAGTTGCGTTCGGCCATGGCGGCAAGTCCACCGGTCTGCTCAACCCAACGGAACACCTTGCCGCACACGTAGATACCAAAGGTGTTGGGCGTGTTGAGCATGGAGCCCTTGGCGGCCTGGGTCTTAAGGTCCATGTACTGCGGCGTCTGCGCAAAGGCTGGACCGTCGGTGATCAGGTCGTCGCGCACGATAACCACGGTGACGCCCGCGGCGCCGGCGTTTTTCTGAGCGCCGGCGTAGATGAGTCCGTAGCGCTCGACGTCGAGCGGCTGCGACAAAAAGCAGCTCGAGACATCGGCGACCAGCGGTACGTCGCCGAAGTTAGGCAGCTCGTGGTACATGGTGCCAAAGATGGTGTTGTTCTGGCAGATGTAGACGTAGTCGAGCCCGCCGCCCGCGGCCTCGGCGGCAATGCGCGCGTTGATGTCGGCCATGGCGGGAATGCGGTCGAAATTGGCGTCCTCGGAGCTCGCGAGCAGCACGGCCTCGCCGTACTTGGCGGCTTCCTTGTACGCCTTGTTGGCGAAGTTGCCGGTCACGACGTAGCCGGCGCGGCCGCGGCGCATGAGGTTCATCGGGATGCCCGCAAACTGCAGCGTGGCGCCGCCCTGCAAAAACAGAACACGGTAGTTATCGGGGATGCTCAGCAGGCGGCGCAGGGTTGCCTCGGCGTCGTCGATGATCTGCTGGTACATGCTAGATCGATGGCTCATCTCGAGCACGGACATGCCGCAACTGCGGTAGTCCATCATCTCGTCGGCGATCTCGGCGAGCACGCTTGTAGGCAGTGCGGCCGGGCCAGCTGAGAAGTTGTGCACACGTGCCATCTTCTAGTTCCCCTCGTAGTCGTTTGAACGTTCGGGATACTTTAGCACAGTGCAGCGCCGGGTGCGACCGCATCACGGTAAAACTCGAGTGCGCCGCTATGATTTACAGGATGGTTACATGGGGGAGGGTTGCCTCGAGGCTCACATACGATCCGCCTCGGCCTTCATTCTATGTTGAGTGTAGCGGAGGGCGGGGACAGATTCACAAGCGCGGTTGTCTGGCAAGTGTGATTTGGGGCAACCTCGTCAAAGCTTCTGAGCTGCGAAAATAACCGTTAACCGGATTTAATATTGTTGCTCAACATTTGACACTCTGGGCGTGGTAACTTTTTTACCAACAGGTATGATTATTGTCATGTGCGCCGCGCCTGCCTGCCGGGCCGCGGCGCATTCGTGACAGCCTCTGACACCCTTGGAGCGTGCACTGTGGATGTAACCGCAAAAAGCGTTCGGGGGGGGGGTGCTCACCCGCGAGCAATTCCTCCCGCATGAGATGCGCATCGTCGCTGGCCTGCGTACGCAGGGCGTAAGCGACGAGCAGGTCATTGTACGCGTAAAGAGCGAAAACCTCTTTCAATATCCCACGGAGCGCATGGTCGCCAACCGCGCAACCGTGTGCCTTCGCCGCCTCGACGCCATGGTGCCCACGGACGCCGCATGCGCCGCGCGCGGCATCGACCCCAAAACCGCCGTCGAGGCTGCGTTATCCCTAACCGGCCTCATGGCATCCGGTACTCCCACGCAGGCGGACCAGGCCATCTTTTACAGCATGATCTGCCGCTACGATATCGTGCGCGAGTTCGTGCTCGTCGAGGTGGGGGAGCGCCTGCAAAACTTCGACTATGCCTTCACGGCGGCTGACCTCAACGCCTTTATGACGCGCTTTACCACGGAGTATCCGGACGCGGCCCGCTGGACCGAGGCCACGGTCAAGCGCATTAAGGGCTCGATTCGCCAGACGCTCCGCCATGCCGGCCTTATCGGCGAGGGTATGGGCCCGGAGTCTGAGCGCCTGTCACCACTCTTCCTCGATTCCGATGTCGAGCGAGCCTTGGTTCAGCTGGGTGAGCAGCCGCTTATCGCGGCCCTTACCGGTAGGGAGGTGATGTAGCGTGGTTCCCGCCAACAGCGCCGTCGACCCCGCAATCACCCCGGCGACGGACATCACCACCAATATCGGCATCCATTCCCGCCAGAGCGTCGTGGCGGCGCATGCCCGCTCCGAGCGCGCCCGCCAAGAATTTGAGCGCCGCGCGCAGCTCCTGCGTGAGTGCCTGTGCAGCGAGGACTTTTTGGCCAACAAGGGCATAGGTAACGAGATCGGCTTCCATACCTTCTGCTACGACCCTGCGCTGGAGTTTGAGGCGCGCGCGTTGTTTGACACCCTTTCACGCGATGCCGAGGCCGGCAAGCTCCCGTGCACGCTCAAGGTCGTAAACCTCTACGACGCCGTGCTGGCGATCCTTAAAGATCTTGATGTCCTTGAGCCTATGCAAGAGCAAGAAGGTGATTTTGGATCAGAAGCTGTGTTCGATGATGTGGTGGATTATTGCCAGCCGGATGCTGTCTCCGACCTGATTTTGGATTTGACTCAACCTCACGAGCCGGGCGATGTGATTTTGCTTGTAGGGGTTGGCGAAGTCTATCCCTTTTTGCGAGTTCACAACCTGTTTGATTCTATGCAGTCTGACTTCCATGATGTGCCGGTTATCGCGGCTTATCCCGGTAGCTTTAATGGCTCGTCTGTCACCTTGTTTAACAGGCTTGCAGCAGAGAACTATTACCGCGCGATCGATATCTCATAAGTCGACCTCGACCCTGCGTTGTTGGCTGTCGTTCTCCAAATTTAAGGAGCTTAAAATGGATAAAACAATTGTCCGTAATCTCTTTTCGAAAGATATCAACCGTTCCATTAACGGGGTTGTTGTCGTTGACGATAAGAAAGACGAGTCAATCAGGCAAGAGCTTAGCGAGTACGTGGTGACACGTGAGCTGCAGGGGCATTTTGCTACTCTTTTCAATGCTTATAGCGCTTCTTTAGATTCACCGACCAATAAGATGGGCGTGTGGGTCAGCGGTTTCTACGGATCCGGTAAATCGCATTTCCTTAAAATTGCGAGCTATTTGCTTGGGAACCTCAACGTTGATGGCAAGTGCGCTATCTCCTATTTTGACGGCAAGATTGCCGATCCCATGGTGTTTGCTTCAATGGAGCGCGCCTGTTCCATTCCTACGCAGACTCTTCTCTTTAATATCGACAGCAAAGCGGGCTCATGGAAGGGTGATAAGTCATCCGTTGCTGTTCTTTATGGATTTGAGCGTGTGTTTTACGAGGCCCGAGGTTTTTACGGCATTAAACCTAAGCTCGCTCAGCTTGAGGAGTACATTGACGAAATTGGCAAGACTCAAGAGTTTCGCGATGAATTCGAGCGTTTAACGGGCAAATCATGGGTCGATAATCGTAAAACCTACAGGTATAACAAAGCTTTTCGCGGGCTTCTTAAAGATACTTTGGGCATGAGCGACGATGAAATCAAAGCTTGGATTACTAGCCCTGATGACGAGCTTCTTCAACCCGATGAGTTCGCCCAAAAGGTTAAAGAATACGTTGATGCTCAAGCAGCCGCCAATGGTGGCGATTTTCGCCTTGTTTTCATGGTTGATGAGGTTGGACAGTTTATTGCTAACGACAACGGCTCGGATCGCTTGCTAAGTCTTCAGACGGTGGTCGAGGAGCTGGGATCGGTTTGCGGCGGTCGCGTTTGGGTAATGGTTTCGAGTCAAGAGGACATTTACAATCTCGGTCTCCCGGGCGGGATTGATACGGGCAAGTTCTCCAAGATTTTAGGTCGTTTCGACACCCGCCTTTCGCTCTCCAGCTCCAGCGTGGACGAGGTCATCCAGCGCCGTGTGCTCGAGAAGACCGCGCCGGCGGCCGATATGCTTGCACAGGTCTACGAGCAAGACGCGGCCGTGCTCAAAAACAATTTTACCTTTGAGGGCGGCTCGCGCTCCGACCTTGCCGGCTACGCCAACTCCAAGGATTTTGTGGCCAGCTACCCGTTTGTGGGCTACCAGTTTAAGCTCCTGCCCGATGTGATGACCGAGGTGCGCAAGCACGGTGTCAAGGCCAAGCACATGTCCACGGGCGAGCGTTCCATGCTGAGCGCGTTCCAGGAGAGTGCCCAGGCCATCCAGCATGAGCAGACTGGCGCGCTCGTGCCGTTCTGGCGCTTCTTCGACACTATCTCCAAAGACCTTGAGCACGGCATCAACCAGGTGGTCGACCGAGCGACCCGCGCGGCCGAGGACGCAAAGGGCCTTGAACCCTACGATGTTCAGGTGCTCAAGCTCCTGTACCTGATTCGTTACATCGGCTACGTCAAGGCCACGGTCGAGAACATCTCCATCTTCATGATTGACGGCCTCGACGTGGACAAACGCGCCCTTAAGGACCGCGTCAAGGAGTCCCTTACCCGCCTGGAGCGCGAGAACTACGTGGCGCGCCAGGGCGATACCTATAGCTTCCTCACCGACGAGGAGCAGGAGATAGCACAGGAGATCGCACGCACCCCGATCGATAACGCGCAGGTGATCGAGTCTATCAAAAAGCGCCTGTTCGACAGCATCTATACCGCGCGCAAGCTCAACCGCGGGGCCAACGACTTCCCGTTTGACCGCTATGTGGACGGCTCAATCCACGGTGGCAGCATGGGCGGCATGGAGCTTTACGTGGCGACTATGGCGAGCGACCTGGGCCGTGCGGACGATACTGAGCTGGCCTTGGCTTCTTCGGGCAAGGCCATCGTGGCCTTGAGCGACGAGGCGGATTATTGGGAGACGCTCGTCAACGCCGCCAAGATCCGCAAGTACGCCAAGACGCGAAATCTCCAGGAGCTTAAACCGAGTACGCGCCAGATCGTCGAGTCCAAGATGCGCGAGGCAGCCCATAACGAGAAAGAGGCCGATGCCCTTTTGAGCGAGGCCGTGCTCCATGCACGTTGCGCGGTCAACGGCCGCACGGTTGAGGTCCGCGCGGCCAAACCCGCCCAGGTCTTTGAACAGGTGCTGGCGCAACTGTGCGATGCGGTCTTTGAAAAGGCCGACTACATCGGCGCGCCGGTCACGAGCGATTCCGATATCCGCTCCACTCTGGCGGGCAACGTTCAAGCGGGGCTTGCCAGCATGGACGCGGGTAACACGCGTGCGCTCAAGGAGGTCGAGGACTTCCTCAAAGTGCAGCATCAGCGCCACCTGGATACCGCTATGGGCGATATCCAGCGCCAGTACCAGCAAAGGCCCTTTGGCTGGCGCGAGGTCGACATCGCAAATGTGGTGGCGCAGCTTGTGGTGGAGCAGCGCGCGCAGGTGCTGTTTGGCGGTCGGACGGTTCAAGCTAACGACAGCCGCATGGTGGCACTCCTGCGCAAGGATGCCGATAAGGCCCAGGTGCGCTTGCGTATGCGCATGAGCGACCGGTTGCTGCAGGCCACGGGCGAGCTCATGTGTGACCTGTTTGATCTCAAGACCGTGCCCTCCAACGAGGATAAACTCGTGGCTGAGCTCAAAGAACGTCTCGAGGACTTGCGTGAGGCGTGCCTCGTCATAGCACGCGACTACTACACGGGCATCAAGCCAGCCTACCCGTATCCCGGTGAGGACGAGTGCGAGAAGATGCGCTCGGAGGTGGCCGACGTCCTTAAGGACCAGAATGAGGCCGAGGCGTTCTTGACCACGTTCACCAAGCACGAAGACCGCTTGCTCGATGCCAAGGAAGACTTTGACAGGGTAACTGAGTTCTTCGATTCCAACCAGCGCACGGCGTTTGATCACGCCAAGGATTTCTTGAACCGCACCGAGGGTATCGAGTATGCCTCCGATGACATTCCCGGCGCGGTGGACAATGTAGCTAAGGTGCGTGAGATCCTCAGGGATCCCAAGCCCTACGGTCGCATTAAAGACCTGCAGCCGCTTATGGATCCCGTCGAGGACGACATGAAAAAGCTGTTGGGCATCCGCCGCAATGAGTTTTTGCGTCGCATCGAGAGCGATCTCCAAGACCTTCAGACACAGGCCGAGAGCCAAAAGGGCTTTGTCAAGCAAGCAAAGGATGCCATAGCAGACGCCGGCACCAAATATGAGTCGTTCAAAAACCGTGCCCACAGTGCTCAAAGCCTCAACGAGCTGAGCGTTGCCGCGACTAACTGGGGCAACTGGCTTAGCGCGGCAACCAACGGGATGTACGACGCTGTGGATGCGGCCCGCATGCGCATGGACAACGAGCGCCGCGCCACCGAGGTCACGAGTACGGGTGAAGTGGTCAAGAAGATCACTAACAAGGGCGCTGAGTCGTCAGTGCCCGCGCCCACCCCCGTGCCCCAGCGCAAGATCAAGACCGTGCGCCGCGCCGATCTGGCCAAGCCGAGTCGTCTCTTGTCCGCAGGGGACGTGGAGCGCTACGTGGACGACCTGCGCTCTCGCCTTATGCAGGAGCTCGCTGCAAACGACGAGATCCGTATCAACTAACCCGCGGAGCCACCGGTGCCAAAGCGCGCACCGGTGGCTTATGGCGTTTAGAAAGGCTCATCAACCATGAACGATTCTGCTCTTAAGAGCTTCTGCACCTGGGCCCGTACAGAGCTCATCAAAGGCGTGGAGGCACAGATGGTGCGCTACGGCATCACCGAACCTGCACCCGCGCCCGTTGGGTCCGAGACCGTCAACGGCCTGCCCCTAAGTCCGGCTGAGATTGAGCAACGCGACGAACTGCTGCGCATGCAGGCAGAGGTGGGTCACGAGGCGCTGCGCGACCGTGCGGCCTACACCTGGTTCAATCGCATCGTGGCTATTCGCTTTATGGATGCACGCGGATGGCTTCCCAGCCGTATGCGCATGCTGAGTCGTGCGGACGGCAGCCATGGCAGCGAGGCCGTGGAGAACGCACTGGACGTAGAGATAGCGACGGCCGATACCGATCGCATAGCCGAGCTCAAGATGGTGGGCTTGGATGAACCACTGTGGCGCTACCTGTTTGTTGCTCAGTGCGAGGAGCTTTCCGATTGCCTGCCGGGCGTCTTTGAGCGCGTGGGCGGAGCCATGGAGCTGCTGTTGCCCCAGGGCCTCATGATGTCCGACGGCGTGGTGGGCAAACTCAACACCATCCTCGCTGACGAGGACTGGCGCAAGGGCGTGACCGTTCTGGGCTGGATGTATCAGTACTACAACGCTGACGTCAAAGACGAGTTCTTCAAGGCAAAACGCAAAGCAGCGGCGGCGGACATCGCGCCCGCCACGCAGCTCTTCACCCCCGAGTGGATCGTACGCTATATGGTCGAGAACTCGCTCGGCCGTCTGTGGATGCTCAACAATCCGGGGAGTTCGTTACGCGAGCGCATGGAGTATTACATCGAGCCCGATGCTGAGCACGAGGACTTCATCCGCATTTCGAGTCCCGAGGAGATAACCCTCTGCGACCCCGCATGCGGCTCGGGCCATATCTTGGTCTATGCGTTTGAGCTGCTCTTCCATATGTACGAGGAGCGCGGCTATCGTGAGCGCGAGATTCCCGAGCTCATTCTTACTAAAAACCTTGCAGGTATGGAAATCGATTCCCGCGCGGCACAGATCGCGGAGCTGGCGCTTGCTATGTGCGCCCGCGAGCACGACCGTCGCTTCTTTAGGCGTGGCGTTCGCGCCGACGTTACCGTGCTCTCGAGTATCCCGCTGGGGGAGGACGAGCTGCCGGGTAACAAGAAGCTCGCCGAGGAGCTGAGTCATTTGAGCGAGATTGGTTCGCTGCTCAATCCTTCAGAGGACGAGATCGACGAGCTCAAGGCTGCCGCCGCGAGTTGTTCCGATGACCTTTTTGCCGCTACGACCAATACAAAGCTCGAAAGCGCTGCCGTCATCTGTGAAAAGCTGTCCCGTCGTTTTACCTGCACCGTTGCGAATCCTCCGTATATGGGCAGCAGCAGCTTTAATCCATTCATGAGCAAGTGGGTCAAGAGAAATTATCCCGACGTGAAGAGCGACCTGTTCTCTTCGTTCATCGTGCGCATTATGGACTTTGCTGGCGAGCACGGCGAAGTCGGAATGATGACTCCATTTGTTTGGATGTTTATCGGTAGCTACGAGAAGCTTCGAAATAGGCTTATCGATGACAAGACCCTAACCACGCTCATTCAGCTCGAGTATTCTGGCTTTGCAGGGGCAACCGTGCCCATCTGCACGTTTACCTATCACAACTCGCATATCGATGGTTATAAAGGCGGATACGTTCGTCTTGCCGATTTTACTGGCCCCGCGGTTCAGGCTCCCAAGGCGCTAGAGGCCATCCAGAACCCCGACTGTGGTTGGTTCTACCGTCGCGACGCCGACACCTTCAAACAAATCCCCGGCACCCCCATAGCCTACTGGGCCAGCGATGCCCTTCTGGATGCGTTTACGAATAAGGAAAAGCTTGGCTTGTTTGCCAAGCCGCAGGTCGGTTTGCAGACAAGTGATAACGATCGTTTTTTGCGCTATTGGTTTGAATGCTCTCTTGGGGACATGAGCGTCGCTTGTAACTCTGCTGAATCCAGTTTGAGCCTAGATGCAAAATGGTATCCGCACAATAAGGGTGGTTCCTTTAGGAAATGGTATGGCAACAGGGATCACGTTATTGAATATGCCAAGAATGGCCGCTCTCTTTCCGCGGCACCTGGCGCATCCAGGATAAAGGATTCAATTGCCTTCTTATCGTGCATCACGTATTCAAGAATTACGTCTGGGCAGATTGCATTTAGAATGCAGCCTTCCGGGTCTTTGTTTGACTCTGCGGCCGTGGCTATGTTTCCTCCTGTCTGCGATATGAAGTACTTGCTTGGGTTGCTTAACTCATCCGTTATTGCAACGGCAACGTCCTTCCTTGTTCCCACGCTAAACGCCCAACCCGGTGATATCGCCAAGCTTCCCATCGCTATTGAGCCTGCTGAGCATGGGACGGTTGATGGTTTGGTGGATTATTGTCTGGGCATTTCAAGGCTAGATTGCGACTCGTTTGAAACCTCTTGGGATTTCAAACGTCATCCGCTGTTGTAGGTGAGCGTTGTGGCTAAATCCTACAAACTTGTCGAAGAGACGAAACGAACTACAGCGGAGTGTGCTGAAAAGTGGAATGCCGATAAACGAGATGTTTCCGCCTGGTGTAGGGCTGATTTGATTTCTGGTGCGGTAAAAGAAACCTCCTTCCCATTCAGGTGGATCATCCCCTGTGATGCGAAGCGTCCTATAGATGCATACATCATTAGGGAGCTGCTGTGGCAGATTATCGAGCTTGAAAACAAGCGTATTTCCGAAATCGACGTTTCTGCTTGGGGTATTCCGGCAGTCGATGTTGCTGGGTGCATTCAGTCGTTGAAAGATGCCGATTATTTGGCGTTTTCACAAGAAAGCGTTGGCTTACAAATAACGAAAAAGGGCCTTGCTTTGATTGGCCGCGGTCAGCATGACAAGGCTTTAAAAGAGACGCCTACGGCGCTGAAGTGGACTGCCGATGCCGTGGGTATTATTGCCGGAAGCGCAATAGATCAAATTATCCAAAGATAAGCTGCTTCCGCAAGGAGGCTGTAGTTTCGAAAGGTAATAACCATGTCTAATTGTTGTATTTATGAACCTCAAAATTACGACCGACAGGCGGTTGATCGTTTTCTGCGTGGTGAGACTAGAGAAATATGCATTGAGCTGAAGTGCGTTGATCAGGAAAAGTCGGAGGACTTTGCGATTATGGATGCGATTTTGCAGCTCGATTTAATAAAGTGTAGGGAGCCACACATGTGTGACGTTCCCGCTCATGGTACCCCCTATTTTGATCCATCTGGTTTGGCGACGCTTTCATTTTTGATTACCGAGAATACAGTCGGTCCGCAGGATTATCACGCGATTTGTCGCTGTGGGAACGCTCGCGATCTGTTGGGGGGATCTCGATTGCTCCTTGTAATTTCGGAAGGGAGCGAATCTCGAGAAAGCGCATTTGAGTTTAGTCCAGCATTGGGAGTGTTTGGCAAATACGTGTGGCATGAAGTCGATTTGAAAGCTTCCATTGGATAGGAGAGCGATTTCATATCGCGCAATTAAGACGAATCAGCTGCTTTCGAGCGAGAGATGCACCGGCATCGCGCTGTGCATGGGGCTGAGCTTCGAGCCTGATTCCTTCACGGCGACCGATTAATTGAAAGACCATGGGAAACGGAAGGCGGCACAATGACAACGCTTTTGGCCGATAAATACGAAGCCCGCAAGGCCGAGGTCAATGCTCGCTTTGAGCAGCTTCGCGCTAACGAGGAAGAGCTCAACCGAATCTTTGCCAAGATCTACAACATGGAGGGGGAGGTGCCCATCGAGGTCGAGGATAAGTACGTCTCGGTGGCGTGCATCTTCGACACTGCTGACGAGATTCCCGAGAGCTATAAGGGCAACAAATACGTGCGCACCAAGCGCGACGAGATTACCTCGCTCATAAGCTATGCCGTGGGTTGCATGTTTGGCCGCTACTCGCTGGACGTGGATGGCTTGGTCCTGGCCGATCAGGGTGCCACGGTCGACGACTATCGGGCCAAGATGCCCGATCCCGCGCATGTGACCTTTATGCCCGATGCCGACAACGTGCTGCCCATTACCGACGACGAGTACTTTGACGACGACATCGTGCGCTACTTTATCGACTTTGTGCGCACCGTGTACGGCGAGGAGACGCTCGAGCAGAACCTGGCCTTTATTGCCGAGGCGCTCGGCGGCAAGGGCACCTCGCGCGAGGTCATCCGCACCTACTTTTTGAAGGACTTCTTTAAGGACCACTGCCAGACCTATAAGAAGCGCCCCATCTACTGGCTGTTCGACAGCGGCAAAAAGAACGGCTTCAAGTGCCTTGTTTACATGCATCGCTATCAGCCCGACCTGTTGGCTCGCATCCGAACCGACTATGTGCATGAGCAGCAGGAGCGCTATCGCTCGCAGATCGGCTATGCCAACGATGCCCTTGCCAGTGCTGAGCGTGGTGAGCGCGTGCGCTTGGATAAGCGTGTCAAAAAGCTCAATGACCAGCTTAAAGAGACCATCGGCTACGAGGAGAAGTTGCACCACTTGGCAGACCAGATGATTAAGATCGACCTGGATGACGGCGTCAAGGTCAACTACGCCAAGTTTCAGGATGTACTGGCAAAGATCAAGTAACTGCAGATACGGTAAGGATATTCATGCCCAAGATCGATGTAGAAGAACAGCTTAAGCTGCGGTTTTTGCAGCCGTTGTCCGCATGCATGCCCCGTCGTGTGGTGGTTTGGCACGATGCGGACGGCGAGTTTGCCCCTGAGTTTGAGCGATTGGCCGCCGAGGGTTTCGACGGCGCGGGGGCCGATGACAGCGTCATGCCCGCTCACGGGGACTTTGAGCGCCCGGTGCGGTTTGTTGAGGCTTGCGAGGGCCGCATGTTTGCGGTCAAGAAACTTATCAACCGCGATGACCTTGCGAGCGATATCTTGTTGTATCGTCGTTGCCCGCGCGGCAGGCTTGAGGGCGATTGGCTTGCCGATGTCGAGCTGTATGCCGATCAGTTCCAGGCTGACTATCTTTCGCTTTTGGCCGATCAGTTGGGTATCGAGAATATCGATGCCGTGCGCGAGAGTCTGCGCGAGCACAAGACGTTCTTTGATGCCAAGACCCGCTGCGCTAAGTTTGCCGCGTGTGTTCCGCATGCCGCGGGCGTATCCGATATCGAACTCGGCATTCTTACGGTGATATTTGGCGGTAAAGAGCTTGGCGACGCGCGACCCGCGTTTGTGCTGCGCGGCTGTATGACCACGCTGCTGCACGAGGGTCCCGAGGCGCTGGCCGAGTTGATGGGCAAGTACTGCGTGCGCGATGTGCTCTCTGCCTTTATGCTTCGCTGCTATGGATTTGAGGGGCCGCTGTATGAGCGCGACTCATTGCTTATGCTTTCATCCCATGTGCTCCTTACAGCGGCGTCTACCGCGCTTCCCGAGGGAGCGCTCAAGGGACTCGAAAGCTATGTGGCTCCCGCCTACGGCCCCTATTGCCTTGAGGCGGTGCGCACGTGGGACCAGGCCGCCGATACCCAGGCATCGAGCGAGGACCTATTTGAGATCTGTCGTTTGGTGGAGGATGCCCGCGGACTCTTTGTGCGGTTTGGGGCTCTGCCGATCGATGTGCTGGCCTCGCTTGATGTGTTCCCGTGCGTCAATGAGGCTGTGCTCTCGCAGTTGTTCAGCTCGTTTGCCCAGGGTGCAGACCGTGTTGAGGACGCACGCGCCTTTGCGGCGCATCGCTGCGACCTAAGCTGGTGCCGCCGTGTCGAGAGCTACTTTGGCTTGCTTGCCGCTGTGGCCGACATGTGCGCATTTAGGCAGGCACATGCGGGCGGGTTCCATCTGGCGCAACCCCAGCGGGTGTGGGATGCCTATACGTCCGATTGGTATTCCATGGATGCTGCCTATCGCCATATGTGCACCGCGTATTTGCGGACGCGCTCTGTCGAGTGCGATGTGCTCGAGGAGCCTGCCCGAGCCGTGGTGGACTGGGCGGAGAATCTCTACAGCAACTGGTTTTTGGCCGATGCCAATGCCTGCTGGACATCCGCTGCGCAAGGGGAGTGGGCCGATTGCGGCTACATCGATGGCCCTGCACGGCAGGATGAATTCTACTGGCATGTGCTGCCCACCTTTGTGGGGTCTGCCAAAACGACGGTCGTTATCGTAAGCGACGCGCTGCGCTATGAGGTGGCCCGTGATGTCGCGGCGCTTCTCGAGCGCGAGCGCGGCGGCAACGTCAGGGTTTCTAGCATGCAGGCGGTCTTTCCCTCCATCACCGAGGTGGGCATGCCCGCGCTGCTGCCGCACCAAGCGCTTGAACTTGCAGCGGATGGCTCGTTTGTGTTGGCTGACGGCATGCCCACTGCGACGACTCCGCAGCGCGAGGCCGTACTTACCCACGTTGAGCCCACGGCCCGCGCTTTGCGCTCGAGCGCATACCTCAACATGGCGGGAACCGAGCGCAAAGCGCTGCTCAAAGATTCCAAGCTCGTTTATCTCTACCACAACAAGATCGATGCCACGGGCGAGAAGGCCGCTACGCAGGATGACGTTTTCGATGCCTGCGCGGACACCGTGGAGGAACTTGCCGCGTTGGCGCGCCGCGTGTGCACTGACGCCCCGGGCGCGCGTGTTGTTATAACGGCGGATCACGGCTTTATCTACACGCGTCGTGAGCTCAACGAGTGCCAGATGCTCGGCAAGCCAGACCTTCCCTTCCTTGACGCTCCTGTCATGCACGGCAAGCGTCATCTGGTGGTGCCCAACGAGGCCGTGGTCAAGTTTTCGGAAGAGGCATGCGAGGTGTTTGTTAATGTTGACATGGGACGTTTGGGCGCCGGTTTTGAGGGGTTTGCCCCGCGCGAGAACGTACACTTCAAGCGTCCCGGCGGCACTAACAACTACGTCCACGGCGGCATGAGCCTGCAGGAGCTCTGCGTGCCCGTTATCGGATTTTGGCGTGCGCGCTCGGGTTCCAAGGACTTTGTCGATACGCGCGCAGCGACGCTGCGCGTGCTAAGTGAGGGACGTCGAGTGACCAACTCGCTCTTCTCGGTCAACTTGATCCAGGAAGAACCCGCCCAAGGCAAGGTTTTGCCGTGTGAGTACGAGCTGGTGTTTACCGACGCAAGCGGCAACGAGGTGAGCGATACGGTCAAGGCGCATGCCAACAAGACTTCTGCTAACTCGCAGGAGCGCGTGGTGCATGCCAAGTTTGCGCTGCGTGCAGCGGATGGATTCTCGGCCAAGGGTCCGTACTATCTGGTCTGCCGCGAGCGCGAAACGGGCAAGATCGTTTGGCGCGAGACGTACGCCATCGCTGTTTCGTTTGCCCCTGTTGCTGACTTTGGTTTTTAGGAGTGTGCCCTATGTTTGATAGCAATGACGACGATCTGTGGGAAGTTCCCTCGATTGATGTGAATGCGCCGGTGCAGGCTGCGGTGTCTGCGGAGGAGGCCATGCCCGCCCCGGAGGCTGAGACTGCTGCAGAGGCCGTGGCTGCCGCGCCTGCCCCGGAGCCGACGGTGGCCGCGGTACCCGATGAGGTTGCGGCGCCCGCCGAGGACGAGTCCTCGACCGATGGCTATGCCCAGGCCGTGGCCGACGCTCCCGAGGACGACGGTTACGACATGGATGTACTGGACGGTAAGCTGCTCGAGCACTTTGGCGGCAAGATCGTGCGTAAGGACCTCACGGCCCTTATGAAGCGTGGCGCCAACGTGCCTACCTTTGTGCTGGAGTACCTGCTGGGCATGTACTGCTCAACCGACGACGAGGATGCCGTGGCGGAGGGTCTGCAGCGCATCCGCAAGATTCTCACCGATAACTACGTGCGTCCCGACGAGTCCGAGCGCATTAAGTCCAAGATCCGCGAGCTGGGTCGCTTTACCATCATCGATAAGGTGACGGCCAAGCTCGACGAGTACAAAGACATCTACGTGGCGTCGTTTGCCAACCTGACCATTGAGCCGTTTGTGATGCCGGCCGAGTACGTGCGCGACTATTCCAAGATTCTTCAGGGTGGTATTTGGTGCATTATGAGCATCGAGTATCGTCGTCCCATGGAAGAGGAAGACGAGTTTGGCATGGAAGTCTTTGGCGACGATGCGCCGCGCCGCTCCAAGGCCAAGCGCAAAAAGCGCGGACCCGAGGACTCTCCGTTTAGCGTGGCGTCGCTCACGCCCATCCAGATGCCCAACCTGGACCTGGACGCAATGATCGAGGAGCGTCAGTATTTCTCGCGCGACGAGTGGCTCAACATGCTGCTGCGCTCTGCCGGCTATGAGCCCAGCGAGCTTTCGGAGAAGGAGCGCCTGCACTTTATCGAGCGCATGGTGCCGCTGATCGAGCGCAACTACAATCTGTGCGAGCTTGGTCCCCGTGGCACCGGCAAGAGCCATATCTACAAAGAGGTTTCGCCCTACGCCATTTTGCTCTCGGGCGGGCAGACCACCACGGCCAACCTGTTCGGCCGTATGAACTCCATGCGCGCCGATCGCGTGGGCTTGGTGGGCCATTGGGATTGCGTGACGTTCGACGAGGTCGCCGGCATGCGTTTTAAGGACACCAATGCCGTGCAGATCATGAAGGACTATATGGCGAGTGGCAGCTACGCGCGTGGCCGCGACCAGATCAACGCCGACGCCTCCATGGTCTTTGAGGGCAACATCAACGACACCGTGCAAAACGTCCTTAAGACCACGCACCTGTTTGATCCGTTCCCGCCGGAGTTTAACAACGATTCGGCCTTTTTCGACCGTATCCACTATTACCTGCCGGGCTGGGAGATTCCCAAGATGCGCTCGAGTCTGCTGACCGGGCATTACGGCTTAATCACCGACTGCCTATCGGAGTTTTGCAAGGAGATGCGCCGCAAGGACTTTACGCATCATATCGACCGCTACTTCCGCTTTAACAGCGACTTTAACAAGCGTGACGAGATCGCCGTGCGCAAGTCCTTTAGCGGCCTGGCCAAGCTGCTGTTCCCCGACGAGGCTATGGACAAGGACGACGTTCGCTGGCTGCTGGACTACGCCATCGAGGGCCGCCGCCGTGTAAAGGAACAGCTCAAGATTATGGCGGGCGTCGAGTTTATCGATGTCAACCTGGGCTATATGGATGCCGACAATCCGCAGGACGTGCACGTGGTGCGCGTGCCCGAGCAGTCCGAGGATACGTTGATTCCCGATGGCCCGCTGCTGTCCGGTCACGTGTTTGGCGTGGGCAGGTCGCAGGGCGGCGAGGTTGCCGTGTACAAGCTGGAGAACAAGGCCGTTGCCGGCGAGTGCAAGTTTAAGCACGAGGGCGTTGCCTTTAACAAGCCGGTACGCGATACGCTGGAGGCCGCGTTCGACAACTTTGTGAACCTGGCGAACCGTGTGGCGCCGGGCATGCACATTGGCTCAAAGGACTACCTGCTGTTCTATAACGACCTGCAGAGCAAGGGTCTGTCCGAAGAAGTCTCGCTTGCCGAGTTTGTGGGCCTGTGCTCCGCGGCGTGCAACCGCCCGGTGATGTCCGCGCTGGCGGTTCCGGGAATCTTGCGCATGTCGGGATCTATGGATGAGATCCGCGGGCTCGAGGACATCATGCGCGTGGCCAAAAACGCCGGCGCCAAGCGCGTGATATTGCCGCTGAGCGCCATCGCGGGCCTGCAGAGCGTTTCGTCCGAGATTATCTCGGGGTTGAGCCCGGTGTTCTACATGGATGGCGACCCGGTCGATGCTGCGAAGAAGGCGTTGGATCTATAGGGATGCGAGCGTGCGGGCTTGCGTGCGCGAGGCGTTTGATGCGCACGTGAGCCCGCGAGCATGGTGGCGCGCTGCGCGTGAGGAGGCCTTGCCATGGCGGAAGAACGTTCTGTTGGCGAGCTGCTCGATGAGCTGTTTGGCTTTGAGTCGGTAGCCAAGCGTCAGACGGCGCTTGAGCAGTACGATCGCGGGGAGTTATTGCGCAAGGCGCGCTCCCGCGAGCTACTGGCCGTGATCGGGGGCGTCGAGGCTGCCGAGCGTGCTGCGCGTGAGTCTGCCGTGCGGGCCGTTGACGGGTATGTACGCCGCGTTGAATTTGATTCTCTTGCGCGCGCTCGCAAGCAGGTAGGCGTTGTGGGCCCGTTGCAGATGGAGCGGCGCTACGCTGCCTTTTTGCGTATGGAGGACAAGGCCGAGCTGTTGGCCCGCTTGGAGCAGACGCTTGCGTTTATCGAGGTAAAGCTGCTTGCCAATACGGCGGACAGGGTTCGTGCGGCATACGATGCTGCGGGGGCTTTGGTGTTGCAGGGCGCGGCGCGTCTGAGCGACGTGCGCGTTGTGGATGCCGCACCCTTGGATGCCAATCTGCTATGCACGCAGTTGGAGCAACTGCGTTGTGCCGCCGACGCAACGGACCTTGCCGGCATGATCACGGCGACGTTTGAGTCCGAGCTGAGTGCGACCGGCCCGCAGGGTGTTGACGCGTTTGCGAGCGATGTGGCTGGCGATGTGGCGCTGGAGCGCGAGCTTACTAATGTGCGCGGTGCTGCGCAGCGAGCGCACTTGGCAGCCCAAGCGTATCGGGCCGAACGCGCTGCCCGCGTTGCAGGGAGCACGGTGGAGCCGGTATCGTTGCCGAAGTCTGCTTGCGTCGCGTGCGAGACGGGGTGCGATGCCGGAGAGCTTTCCGAGTTGCTCTCTCAGGTTAAGAAGTCGTTTGAGACTTATAGGTGCGTTGTTGCCGATGGCGGGTTGTTCCGTGCCTTTGGCACCGGTTCGCTGCATGGGATTTGCCGGGGTAGCAGTTATTTCGACTACGATGATCGGTTTGACGAAGACGTGTTGGTGGGCGAGTACGACGGTGCTACCAGGCACAATGTCCGGCGCGAGGTTGCGATTCCCGAGCTTGTGGACGAGGCTTCGGCCGACGGCGGCGACTCGCTCGAGGTTGCCGTGGCGCGCATGCGTGAGTTTAACGGACGGCGCTACGATGGGGTGCTGGATGAGGATCCTGCGCGCCATGTGAATGCGTTTTGGTATGGACTCAAAAAGCTCAGCCAGTACTGCGAGGCCGCCGTGCGCGTAGATGAGCGTGCTTGGGATTGCTTTATCGATAAGGTGCAGTTCGCCTACGATGAACCCGTGGGGCGCCTGGCCACGCAGATGGACGACAAGCAGGTTGCGGCTTTTGTTGCTGCCGTGGACGCGCTCGGTGCTAGTGAGTAGGGTCCTGGTCTGGTAGGAGGTTTCATCTTGAAGATCGACGTTGATGTAGATCAGCTGCGCGAGAGTCAGCTCGATCGTGCGGGGAGTGCGGCAGGCGTTGGCTTTCCCGCTGCCATGCTCGACGTGATGGATATCGAGGACGAGTCGCCCCAAGAGCTCCTAGCCCGAGCCGAACGCGAGGGTCTCGACCTCCGCGACTTTGCCGTCGACGATGACTAGGGTAGCTAATTTGAGACGGGGCGTCTGCACCCGCGGCTGCGCGAAGATGAACGATAAACCGTCGCAATGGAGTCTAATGAGCTCGCGACCGTTCTATTTTGACTGCCTGCTGGCTAAGTGAGTAGGCTTTATTGGAAATCCTGAGCACACGACAAATTTGCTTTAACAAACTCGCAGGTCACAGACTTGTGCTTTGGTGACGTGGTCGGCGATTCGGTAAAAGTCTACTCACTTAGTTTTGAGAGACGCTAATTGTCCGCAACGAGATCCTAGCCGGGGCGATTTATGCTCAAATATGGTCAATTCGGGACGGCTACCCCTAGCCACTACGACGCCAGCGTGGCGATGACGGCTTCGTCGCCGGCGTATATGAGGGTGTCGCCGTCGGGGATGATCGTCTGGCCTTCGCGCTTGAGCATCACCACGATAAACGGGTGCTTGCCCTGCGGCACGTCGCGCAGGCGCTGACCGGCCAGGCGACCGTGGGGCGTCACGGTGACCTCGCGCAGCGTAACCTCGGCACGCTCTTCGAACGTTGGGGCTGCCATCACCAGCAGATCGCCTTCCTGGATCACGGTGTCGCCATTGGGCAGTACCGGATGCGCCCCGTCGCGCAGCACCAGGACCACGAGCATGTCCGTCGCGCTGCCAATATCGGCGAGCGAGCGACCGACAAACGGATGGCCCGCACTCACCTTGAGCTT
This sequence comes from Collinsella sp. AM40-7AC, assembly GCF_003468125.1. Lineage (NCBI taxonomy): Bacteria > Bacillati > Actinomycetota > Coriobacteriia > Coriobacteriales > Coriobacteriaceae > Collinsella > Collinsella sp. AM40-7AC. Next base: position 35,109 of record NZ_QSGK01000010.1, read on the forward strand.
TACAAACGACATGCCGTCCTCGTCGCGGTAGTCGTTAAAGGTGCGGCGTACGTCGCCGGCCGCATCGATCATATCGAGTTTCTTCGCCACCGCCGGCAGTAGCGAACCCTGCACCACAATGCTCGATACGGCAATCACAAACACCAGGTCAAACAGGTCGTGACCACCGGGAACGCCGGCTACCACGGCAAAGAGGCTAAAGACGACCGAAGCCGCGCCGCGCAAGCCCGCCCAGCTTACGAGTGCAACCTGGCGAGGGTTCGTCTTAAAGGGCACCAGCAGCAGACCGACGGCGATGGGGCGGCTCGCAAAGAGCATAAACGCCATGAGCGCCAGGCCCGGCAGCAGCATCTGCGGCAGGCGCGCGGGCGTGACGAGCAGGCCCAGCAAAAAGAAGATGGTCATCTCGGCCATCTCGGTGAGGGTGTCAAAAAAGTGCGCCATCTCGACCTTGCCGGTGATGTCGCTCGCGCCCAGCACAATGCCGGCCAGGTACACGGCCAAAAAGCCGTTGCCGCCCAGATAGCTCGGCAATGCGTAGGCGACGATCGCCACGGCGAACAAAAAGATGGTCTGCGCGCCCTCGGCCGTTGCGTGCGCTCGTTCAATCAGGCGGCCCGCCGCCCAGCCGATGGCAAGGCCCAGGCCCGCGCCCAGGATAATCTGCTTGGCCAGCAGTGCGGGAATGTTGATGTCGCCGCCGGCTGCGAGTGTGGCGAGCACGGCGGTGAGCATGTAGGCGACGGGGTCGTTGGAGCCCGATTCGACCTCGAGCAGCGAGTCGGTGCCGCCCCTCAGCGAAAGGCTGTGCTCGCGCAGCACGCTAAAGACGACGGCCGCGTCGGTGGACGCCACGACCGATCCCAGCAGCAGGCCGCCGATCCAGTCGAAGCCCAGCACAAAGTGGGCGAACACGCCGGTGATGCCAGCAGTGATGACGACGCCGAGCGTGCTCAGCAATACCGCGGGCACGGCAACGGGTTTGGCACGGTCGATATTGGTGTTAAAGCCGCCGTAGAACATGATGAACAGCAACGCCGTGCTGCAGACGGTTTCGGTGAGCGCGTAGTCGCTAAATTCGATGTGCGCCGGCCCGTTGACGCCCAACAGCATGCCGAGCGCGATAAAGATGAGCAGGGTGGGGAAGGGGAGTTTTTTGCCGACGGGCTTGATGGTCAGGCACAGAATAATAACGAGGCCGATAAAGAGAAGGATCTGGTTCATGGATGGTGTCCGCTCCTGGGTGGTTGGCGTGGCACGGTCAGTTGTCTGCGGTTATTTGTACCCAAAGATGGTGGGTTTATGGGGTTGGATTGCGGGCGTGCGCGATATCGTCATAGACGGCTGCCGTCTTTGCCTCTGCTTGGAAACCCTTTCCAGCTTTATTGCAACGGAGTACAATGGGTAACGTTTAAGTTCAACTTGAAGTTTTAGTTGCGGCGCCGGGCTTCGGCCGCAATGCAAGGAGAGGCGTACCATGGCGATCTATGTGACATCTGATGCTCACGGGCACGTGCGTGCGCTTGACGAGGCCCTGTCTAAGATTTCGCTGGCGTCCGACGACACGCTGTACGTGCTGGGCGACATGATCGATCGCGGGCCCGATCCGGTCGGCGTTATTAAGCTCGTGCGCTCGCTGCCCAACGCCCGCGTGCTCAAGGGCAATCACGAGCAGATCATGCTCGATGCCATCATTGGCCAGGATCCGCTCGATGCCGAGACCTGGGATATCAACGGTGGCTGGACGACGCGCGAGCAGCTCAACGACATGGAATTTGACGCATACGAGGAGCTCGTGCGATGGATGGCCGCGCTGCCGCTCTACGCGGTGGCCGAGACCGAGGAGCGCCCGTATCTGCTGGTACATGCTGGAATCGAGATGAAGGCGGCGCGCGCGTTTTTGCTTGAGCATGGCGTCGATTGTGCCGATGGCGTTGGAGCGGTGGGTGCCGATCGCGAGCTGCTGCAGCAGATGCTCGCGGTGCAGTCGGCCGATGACCTGCTGTGGATTCGTCACGGCTATTGGGATGCGCCGACCGGGCTGCTTTCTGCCGAGGGCAAGGGTCCGGTCGTGGTGAGCGGTCACACGCCAACGGTGTCGCTCGGGCGTTATTGCGAGGTCGGTGGTCTTGCGGGGCTCGATGAGGAGTCGGGCCGCGGGCAGATCGTGCGCCTGGGCGGCGAGGATGCCGCCGGTGTGCCCGATCGCATCGACATCGACTGCGCTGCCGCCACCGGCTCCGAGTTCGGTCGCGTGGGCATCCTGCGGCTCGATGATGGGGCGGAGTTCTACGCGAATATTCGCCCCGGGGAATAACTTTGTTCCGCCGTTCTACCGAACGGCGGCCACGTTGATGCTGCGCAGCCCCGAAGCACCCCCATCTTGTCGCTCAAACCGTCGTTCGCGTACGGAAGTACGCGTCGCTCCTCTTTCGCGCCAACCTGGGGCACTTTGAGACTGCTCGCTGTCGGTGCCAAAACATCGACGTTTCTTTTCTTCAAATTGATTCGAATTAGACGCCGTACGGGTTGCGGTCGCGCTCGATGCGTTGGCGGATGTGGGCGTATTCGATAATCAGCAGCACCAGGAGTAGGGCCATGATGGCTAGGTAGCTCACCACGGCGCCCATCAGACCCAGCAGGTTGATCAGGATCACCGGCAGCACTACGCTTACGGCGAAGCAGATCAGGTAGATTTTGGTGACGTCGCCGGCATGGCGCAGCACCGTGATGATGGCGTAGAGAAAGTCGATGGCCGCGGTGACGCCGCCGGCGACAACCATCAGCAGTGCCAGCGTGCGGTAGCGCTCAAAATTGAGGCCGTACATGAAGCTCATGAGGGGAATACCGGGACCTGCCATAAATGCGGCGCACACGCTGGTGATGACCACGATCAGTGCCATAACGGCAACAATAATCAGGTCAAAGCGACGACGCTTGCGAGGATTAGCCCAAATGCTCGACAAACGCAGAAGCTGCGGTTTATAGATAAATCCAATGCTCAACAAAATAGCCTGCGCCGGAAAGAACAGGGCATTAAAGTACAGCTGATACTTGTAGGCCAGCGTGCCTTCCATCACGAACTTGGGCATGCTCTCGATAAGGTTGAACAGGAACAGCGCGCCAAAAAGCGGGGCGCACTGGATAAACAGGTGACCGACCTCGCGCAGGCTCACGCGGCGCGATTTTTCGGTTTCGAGCAGGGCGAGCGGCGCGGTGACCAGAACGAGCGAGGCGATCGCGGTAACACCCATGGCCATGGCGGCGATGGGCATGCTGCGCGTGAGGAACAGTACCACGCTAAAGACCGCGATGACGCCGACGGATCGTAGCGTTTGGCTCATGCCGGCCAGGTAGAGTTTGTCGGCCTGCTGCAGGCGGCCCTCGTACACGTCGGCAATGCCGTCGATCACCTTATACAGGTAGACGCCCAGGCCGATTGTGGCCATCTGCGCATCGTAGCCGCGGGCGCTGCTGTATACCAGGCCGCATGCCAGCGCGAGCGCTCCGCAGATCCAGCGGTTGAGCTGGTAAGAGGCAAAGGACGTCTTTTCGTCGATGTCCGAGACCTGGAAATTGCGCACGCCGTAGTTGCACGCGATCATGATGAGCGTGCCGGTGACAAAGGCGATGGAGAATTTGCCAGCCTCCTCGGCGCCCACGAGCTGTGTGGACACGATGGTGAGCAGCGGAAACGCCATGCCCCATACGGCGGTGCCCAGGGTATTCCAAAGGTAGTCGCGACGGGTGGCGTGATCTTCGTACTCGGCTTCTTGCGTGGAGAAGCCGCCGCCGTAGACGGCTCCGAGCAGGCGGTTCCACCAGGCATTGACCATGCGGTGGATGGGGCCGGGCTGGCGATCGCGCTCGCGGCGACGGCGTGTGGCCTGGCTGCTGTCGGGACCGCCGGCGTTACGCTGGCTTAGCTCTTGGATTCGTGCGAGCTCCTCGGCGGTGTGCGATGCGGGGAACAGGCCGTTCTCGATGCGTCCGCCCTGCCCGTGCGCCCCGTCCGATACGGTGGGGTCGGCGACGCCATTGCGGCGGGCGATGGCGCGGCGAATGCTATCGATGGGCGTGATGCTCAAAGCGGAGTCCTTTCTATTGCTGCGCTCTAGTATAGACGCGACGGTGTTCGTTCGTGTTTTTGAACAGGTTGTTCGATAATTTCGGCGGCGCCATTCAGTAGCCGGCACTCGGGGACGTTCCTTATGTGCCGGCACTTTAGGAACGTCCCCGAGTGCCGGCATCCGGGGACGCTCCTTGGTTGTTGCCTGTTCAAGAGTGTCCCCAACGATTAGTCGTTTAAAAACGTCCCCAATGACTAGGCCGCTTGCCTGCGATTTTTGACCGTTGGGCGGGCTTGCCGCCCTTGCCGCAAAAACGTTTTTGCATATCGGGTACAACGGGCTTTACGTGAGTAAAGTGCGCGTCGTGTCCTCGTGTCGCGTTTTTAAAGGAGGCCCCATGCCTGGTGTTACCCCTGCAGATGTTTTGTCCAACTTTGGTATTACGCTGGTCGAAGATCCCGCCGAGAATCAGCCCCGTCTGCTGGTCGATCTACCCGCCGCGGAGCTCATCGAGCACGCTATCCGCCGCGAAGAAGGCCGCATGGCATCCAACGGCGCGCTGGTGATCGAGACGGGGGAGCGCACTGGTCGTTCCCCCAATGACCGCTTTATCGTTGACACGCCCGACGTGCACGACAAGATCGCCTGGGGCGCCGTCAACCGACCGCTTTCGATCGAGAGCTACGAGACCATCAAGGCCGGCATCGTCGACTACCTCAACGAGCGCGACGTGTTCGTCACCCGCGGCATGGCCGGCGCCGACCGCAACCACACGCGCCGACTGCTCGTCGCCTGCGAGCGCGCCAGCCAGGCACTCTTCATTAAGCAGATGCTCGCCCGCCCGCTTGCCCGCGAAATCGCGCGCACCGGCGAGCCGGACTTCTGTGTGCTCGCCGCGCCGGGCTACCAGTGCGATCCCGCCATCAAGGGCCTCAACTCCAGCGCCGCCGTGGTCATCAACTTCCAGGAGCGCGTGATTTTGGTCGCGGGTACCGGCTACTCCGGCGAGATCAAAAAGTCCATCTTCAGCGTCATGAATTACCTGCTGCCCGTCGAGGACGACGTGCTGCCCATGCATTGCTCGGCCAGTATGGATCCCGTCACGCACGAGACCGCGGTGTTCTTTGGCCTGTCGGGCACCGGCAAGACCACGCTTTCGGCCAACCCCACGCGGCTGCTGATCGGCGACGACGAGCACGGTTGGTCCGACATGGGCATCTTCAACATCGAGGGTGGCTGCTACGCCAAATGCGAGGGCCTGGACGCGTTCCACGAGCCTGAGATCTTCAACGCCGTCCGCTTTGGCGCGATCTGCGAAAACGTGGTGCTCGACGAGAGCCGCAAGCCCAACTACGATGACGTCTCGGTCACGCACAACACGCGCGTGGCCTACCCTGTGGAGCACATTCCCAACGCGTGGACCAAGGGCATGGGCACCACTCCGAGCGTCGTGCTGTTTTTGACCTGCGACGCCTTTGGCGTGCTGCCGCCCATCTCGCGCCTGACGGCCGACGCCGCCATGTATCACTTTGTGACGGGCTTTACGGCCAAGATCCCCGGCACCGAGGTCGGCGTCACCGAGCCCACGCCCACGTTCTCTTCGCTGTTTGGCGAGCCGTTTATGCCGCTCGACCCCATGGTCTATGCCAAGATGCTCGGTGAGCGCATCGCCGACGGCCGCACGCGTGTGTACCTGGTCAACACCGGCTGGATTGGCGGCGGCTACGGCGTGGGCCATCGCATCGAGCTTGCCTACACGCGCGCCCTGGTGGCCCGCGCCCTCGACGGTACCATCGAGGACAGCGAATTCGTGCATGACGATATCTTTAACGTTGACATTCCCACCACGTGCCACGGCGTGCCCGACGGCATCCTGGTGCCGCGCCAGTACTGGCAGAGCACCGCGCGCTACGACGAGGCGGCGCACAACTTGGCCGTGATGTTCGAGGAGAACTTCGAGAAGAAGTACTCGCACCTGCCCGAGTCCGTGAAGGCCGCCGGTCCGCACGCTCAGGTGCACGCCGACGCCCGTCATCGCGGCCGCGGCCTGCTGGGACTCCGACACTAGCGTCGCCGCGAGTCCATATCCGCCACAAAGGGGACAGGCACCTTTGTGGCGGTTTTGCTTGGGCGAATGACTCGGGTTACAATACGCCTGACATATCGCCCCCTTCTCCGGATGGGGGCAGCGTAAGCGCTCTTGTGGCGGCACCGTAGGACTTTGAAGGTGGCCGTCGTAAGGGCGCTTTTTGTTTAGGCACCCGGGCTCGGGCGCATGCTATGAAGGGAGAGCACATGAAGAGTTTCGTTGCCGAGGATTCGTTTTGGGAGCTATTTCCGCAGGCGGCTGTCGGTGTTGTGGTCGTAAAGGGCATGAAGCCCGCGGCTCAGATTCCTCAAGAGGACGTTGATGCGATTGCCGCGTTGCTCGACCGCGCCAATATCGATGCGGAGCGTCACCTGACGAGTGATACCATCAGCGAGAATGCGCCGGTTAAGGCATGGCGCGAGGCATATCGCCTATTCAAGACCAAGAAGGGCGCGCGTTGCTCAATTGAGAACCTGCTCAAGCGCGTGCTCAAAGGAAAGCCGGTGGGCCACATTACGCCCGCGGTGGACATCTACAACACGGTGTCGCTGTCCTACGCGCTGCCCGTAGGCGGCGAGGATTTGCACGCGATTGAGGGAGACCTTTGCCTGAAGGTGACCGACGGTGGCGATTCATTTCTGCCGCTTGGCGAGGAGACAGATGACCCGACGCTGCCCGGCGAGCTCGCCTACATCGATGATGCGGGCGCCGTATGCCGCTGCTGGAACTGGCGCGATGGCGTTCGAACGGCGTTGTCCGATGATTCGGCCGATGCTTTCCTGGCGATTGAGTGCGTGGAGCCCGAGCGGATGGGGGATTGCCAGGCCGCGATCGATCGCTTAGCCGAGCTGCTCGAGCGCTATCTGGGAGCGACGGTTGTCGTTAAAACGCTTGTGACCCGCGACAATCCTTGCGTGGGGCTGTAGCGAAGTCTGCGGATCAAACTCGATGCCCCAAACCACCACAAAGGTGCCTGTCCCCTTTGTGGTGGTTTTTATGTTGATGGGTTAACAAATGGGATATTTGGGTACGGGTGTTGCCTTGTGCGGCTAAGATGTTTACCCGTTAGCATCATGTAAGCGAAAGGCGGTCGTCACCATGCAGCAGAACGACGAGACACGTTTTGAGGACTTTGTCGGACTGATCAGCGGCCTCTACAAGGAGATTCAGCGTATCAAGACGTCCGAAGGCGCAAGGCTGGGCCTCAAGGGCTCCGACGTTATGTGCCTGTACTATCTTGAGCGCAGCAAGGACGGCCTGACTGGCGCCGACCTCGCCCGCATGGCCGGCGTTACCCGTGCCGCCGTTTCGCGCACACTGGCACATCTGGAGGAGGGCGGCTACGTCGAGGTTGACGACTCGGGTGATGCGGCCGTCAAGTATCGTGCTCCGGTGCGCCTGACTGCCCTGGGCGGCGAGAGCATGAGCGAGGCCGATCGCATCATTCGCGAGGTGCTCGATACCACCGGCAAGGCCATGGGCGTGGAGCAGCGCGAGCAGATGTATGCATCGCTGCGCACGATCCTCAACACCCTGCGCGAGATCTAGAGCCGCGCTGGCGCTAGCTTTCAGCCAAGAACTGCATCGTCCCGTTTGAGCGCGTACGCCGTGCCGGGACATTGCTGTCAAAATTCCCTGCGCGAGACCTGCGCAAGAAAGGATTCGTTATGTCCGTCCGCATTATTACCGATTCCGCAAGCGATATGTCGCCGGCGGAGCACCCCGCTCTGCGTGTTCTGCCGCTGTCCGTCACCTTTGGCACCGATGTGTATATGGATGGCGTCGACATCGATCACCAGCGCTTTTACGAGATGCTTGTGGAGCGCGATGAGCTGCCCAAGACCGGTCAGGTCAACCCGTACGCCTTTTCGCAGGCGATTGCCGAAGCGCGTGAGGCCGGCGATGAGGCCGTGATTATTACCGTGGGAGCCAAGCTCTCGGGCACCAACCAGAGTGCTCGTACGGCACTTGCCGAGGCGCCGGGCGGCGACATGTTCGTCGTGGACAGCAATAACGTGACCTTGGGCGAGCGCGTGCTGGTCGAGTATGCGCTGCGCCTGGTGGACGAGGGCCAGGGCGCGGCTCAGGTTGCGGCGGCTGTCGAGGCCGTGCGCGACCGCGTGGTCGTCATCGGCCTGCTCGAGACGTTGGAGTACCTGGTGCGCGGCGGTCGCCTGTCTGCTGCGGCCGGTGCCGTGGGTACGCTGCTCAACGTAAAGCCCGTGGTGGCTGCCGAGGACGGTCTGATCGTGCAGCTGGGCAAGGCGCGCGGTTCCAAGAACGGACGTAACCTGCTCAACCAGAAGGTCGAAAAGGCGGGCGGCATCGACTTTTCCATGCCGCTGGCGCTCGGCTATACGGGCCTTTCGGATGCGGTGCTCAAGAAGTATATCGAGGACAGCGCGGCACTGTGGGCTGGCCACACCGAGGGCGAACTGCCCGTTCACACCATCGGCGCCACCATCGGCACCCATGTAGGCCCCGGCGCCGTAGCCGTAGCCTTCTTCCAGCCCGTTAACTAGCCCACCTGCCAAAACCACCACAAAGGGGACGGGCACCTTTGTGGTGGTTTATGCTATTCCGGGTGGAAGGGAGCGAGCAATGGCGTCTGAGGGCTTTTTTGAGCGGGTGTACGAGGTGGTCGAGCAGATTCCCGAGGGGATGGTCGCCACGTATGGTCAGGTGGCGCTGCTTGCTGGACGTCCACGAAGTGCGCGGTACGTGGGGTATGCCCTGCATGGCAATCCGCGCCCCGGCGAGATTCCCTGTCACCGCGTGGTGTTTGCCGATGGCCGCATATGCGATGGTTTTGCTTTTGGCGGTCCCGATGCTCAACGTGAGCTTTTGCTAGGGGAGGGTGTGGCGTTTAAGGACGACATGCACGTCGACTTGGCCGCCTGTCGCTGGCCTGCAGGGCTCTAGCGGCTCTGCCGTGGTTAAAACCACCACAAAGGTGCCTGTCCCCTTTGTGGTGGTTCTAGTTTACCTGAGCTAACTTATGGAGAAGCTATGGGGGAACATATTGACGCTACAAAGTAAACCACGGTGAACTATATTGTATTCAGCAACGGAGCAGGCAATAGGCGATGAAAAAGCCTGCCCTGTTGAGTTTGATTCGCATTCCTCCCCTCTGTGCGATTCAACGGTGTACTTCGGGAACAGGCCCGCTGGCAACTAACTGCCAGCGGGCCTGTTCCTGTTTGTCGGGGGAGTGCAATGGGCAGAGCCGAACCGGTCGGGCACCAAAAAAGGCGGACGCACTAGCGCCCGCCCTATAGCAATCGAAAGTTCTAGCCAGCAGATCGATCTAGTACACCATGCCCATGGCGTCCTGAACCTCGGCCAGGGTCTGCTCGGCAATCTCGTTGGCGCGACGGTTGCCCTCGTGCAGCACGTCCTTCACATAGTCCAGGTCGTTTTCGTAGCGCTGACGACGCTCGCGGATCGGCGCGAAGTACTCGTTGACGGCCTCGGTCACGTACTTCTTGAGCTGGCCGGAGCCGCCCATGCCAATCTCTTCGGCAATCTCGACCTCGGAACGGCCAGTGCAGATGGCGGCGGTTGAAAGCAGGCCGGACACGCCGGGGCGGTTCTCGGGATCGAACGTGATCATGCGCTCGGAGTCGGTCTGGCTCTTCTTGATGCGCTTGGCCGTCTCCTCGGCGGTCATCGAGATGTTAATGGCGTTGCCGTAGCTCTTGCTCATCTTGCGCCCGTCCAGGCCGGGCAGCAGCGGGGTCTCGGACAGCAGCGCGTCGACCTCGGGGAACACCTTGCCGTAACGGTTGTTAAAGCGGCGGGCGATGGTGCGGGTGAGCTCGATGTGCGGCAGCTGGTCGCGACCGACGGGCACCACATTGCCCTTGCAGAACAGGATGTCGCAGGCCTGGTGCACCGGGTAGGTGAGCAGAAGGCCGGTGAGCTCGTGGCCCGAGGCCTCCATCTCGGCCTTGACCGTGGGGTTGCGCGCCAGCTCGGCCTCGGAGACCAGCGACAGGAACGGCAGCATGAGCTGGTTTGCGGCGGGTACGGCGGAGTGCGCGTAGATCATGGTCTTGTCGGGGTCGATGCCGCAGGCAAGGTAGTCCATGACCATGTTGTACACGTTGTCCTGGATGTGCTCGGTCGTATCGCGGTCAGTGATGACTTGGTAGTCGGCGATGAGCACGTTGGTCTTGGCGCCCATGTTCTGCAGCTCAACACGGCCCTTGAGGGTGCCGAAGTAGTGACCCAGGTGCAGACGGCCGGTGGGGCGGTCGCCGGTGAGCATGGTGAACTTCTCGGGCGTTTTGGCCAGGCCCTCGCGAATGGCGTTGCTCTTTTGCAGCGCGACTTCGTAGCTGTTCTCGTTTGGCATGATTGCTCCTAACGTATGTTCATGGGTCAAGATGATAACGCGTTTATTGGAGGGTCGGGGCGTAAGTACGCGAGGGGCGGGAGAGCGGCGGCATGTGCGATGGGCGCGGCGTGGCTGCGCGTTTGGCCGGCGGCGCCTTGGCACATTCTCGGCAGCTTACCCTAGAGCTTGTGGTGGCGCTCTTCCTTACGTTCCTCGGCTGCCTGCTCCTCCTGCTTAAAGGCGGGGTCGTCGGGGGTGACGAGCTCATCCTCGTGCGTGCGCTTGTTGTAATGGTGGCGCAGCACGGGCTCAAACAGATGTAGATGCTTGGCAAAGGCCGCCGAGCCAATGGCGAGCACGGTAAAGATGAGCACGCGCATGGGCACCTCGACCTGGTTGATCGCGGCGGCGCCGGCCGAAAGCATAATGCACCAGGCATAGATGAGCAGCACAGCCTGCTTTTGGTTGTAGCCCTCTTGGATCAGGCGGTGGTGGATGTGGCCCTTGTCGGCCTGCCCGATGCTAATGTGGGCGCGCTTGCGGCGCACGATGGCGCTAAACGTGTCGATGATGGGCACGCCGGCAACGATGAGCGGGATGATAAGCGAGGTGAGCGCGGCGGTGCGGCTCACGTTGAGTAGCGAGATGGAGCCCAGTGCAAAGCCCAGAAGCAGCGACCCCGAGTCGCCCAAGAAGATGCTTGCGGGGTTGAAGTTGTAGCGCAAAAAGGCCAGACAGGCGCCAAAGAGCGCAATGGAGAGCGCGGCGGCGTCGATGCGGCCCGAGAGAACGGCCATCGAAAACATGGTGAACGACGCAATGCCGCAGATGCCCGTGGCCAAGCCGTCGAGGCCGTCGATGAGGTTAATGATGTTGGTGAATGCCACCAGATAGATCACGGTGATGGGGTAGGCGAGCCATCCGAGCATGATCTCGCCGGGGGCAAACGGGTTGACGATGACGCCGATCCGCAGGCCGCCGATACAGGCGATGAGCGCGGCGAGGACCTGACCGGCCAGCTTTTGCTTGGGCTTGAGCTGGATGACGTCGTCGATAGCGCCGGTCGCAAAGATGACGGTAAAGGAGAGTGCCAGCATGGGATAGCTAATGTGGAGGCGCGGGTGCGGCACTAGGACGGGCGGCCAGCCTAGGTGCCAGGTGCCTAGGATTTGCACAATACAGGCAACGACCAGGCCCAAAAACACCGCCGTTCCGCCCAAACGCGGGATGGGCTTGGTGTTGATGCGGCGCTTGGAAGGATAGTCGACGGCGTCGAGCTTAATTGCCAAGCGCTTGACCAGGGGCACCATGAGGAAGGTCGTGATAAAGGCCGCCGCTGCCACGCATAGGTACGGAATGTAGCTCGGGGATGAAGCCATGAATCTAAAAACCGCCAAGCGTCGAAGGAAAAGGTCAGAAGAACGCCATGCGCAAAGGGCATAGCCGAACCATGATACTCGACCACGGGGGGTGCATGGAATTGCATGCAGCGATAATCACGCGCTTACCAGATATTGGGATGTTGTCGATGGCTTGTCGGGATACCGGCGGGGATCCATATGGGCTGTAATGGTGGTTTTCGGCAAATGAAAACCACCCCCCACGTTACGAAAATGAACCCACCTAAAACAGGTGGGTGCCCTCATCGACTGTTCCAGCGTCCTTAACAACGAAGGATACCTGTACTAGGTACGACTGTGTGGGCTCCCTAAATAAACGCGACGGTTCACCCAGTTGCTCCGCGGGGGGCGGAATACCTACATCATAAAGCGGCACTTTGTCGATTCCAGTCTTGACATTATAAAAATCGTGTCGGACGATTACGGCGCCTTGGGCTCGAGCCGTCTGTGCGGTTGGTCCCTTTACGTTTGAGCTGCTGAATCATTGTTTTGGAGCATGTTTTTATGCCGACGTCGTTGACCGAACTTTTTTCGCCCGCCTGCCATTTGTGTCCGCGCCGTTGCGGTGCGGCGCGCGACGAGGGCACGCGTGGCGTGTGCGGCGCCGACAACACGCTTAAGGTGGCCCGCGCAGCGCTTCATATGTGGGAGGAGCCGCCTATCTCGGGCGAGGCCGGCTCGGGTACGATTTTCTTTAGCGGCTGTTCGCTCAAATGTATCTACTGCCAAAACCACGAGATCTCGACGGGCAATTTCGGTCTTGAGATTTCGCCCGAGCGTTTGGTCGAGATTATGCTGGAGCTGCAGGACCAGGGCGCCAATAACATCAACCTGGTGACGGCGACGCACTATGCGCACCTGTTGCCTGCCGCGATTGCCGCAGCTCGGGAGCGCGGGCTGGACATCCCGATCGTCTACAACACGAGCGGCTATGAGCGGGCGAGTGCCGTGGCAGCGCTCGGCGATCTGGTCGACGTGTGGCTTACCGACTTTAAGTATGCCGACGCGGGGCTTGCGCAGTCGCTTTCTCATATTAAGGACTACCCGCGCGTGGCTGTGTCGGGTCTGGCCCAGATGGCGCGCGAAATTGAGCGCCGCGGGGGAGAGCTGGTAGACGGGGACGGGCTCATGAAGCGCGGCATAATCGTGCGTCATCTGGTGCTGCCGGGGCATGCGGACGATTCGTGCCGCGTGTTGGACCTGGTGTGGCAGACGATGGGCGACGTGCCGATCTCGGTCATGAACCAGTACACGCCCAATGCCCTCATGCGCGAACAAGGCGGCGACCTGGCGCGCGCCGTGACGCGCGAGGAGTACGAGCAGGTGCTCGACCATGCCGACGACCTGGGCTTTACGACGATGTTTTGGCAAGAAGGTGGAGCGGTAGACGAGAGCTTCACCCCGGCGTTCGACACCACCGGCGTCCTCACCAGCGCAAAGTAGTGCGCTCGCCGATGATTTTTCTGGGACGGGGATTAAAAAATCATCGAGAGGATCGCCTGCTCGAAAAGTTGTCAAAATAGCCGCGTCCCAAAAAGACTGGGTATTGGGCGTTGACAGTTGGCGAGCCGTAGGTAAAATATCAACTTGTCTTGGGGACGTAGCTCAGTTGGGAGAGCGCTGCCGTCGCATGGCAGAGGCCGAGGGTTCGACTCCCTTCGTCTCCACCCTTGGATTTGATAAGCCGCTGACATTGTGTCGGCGGCTTTTTTTAAAAGAAAGGGCTGTACCATGGCCAAGCTTGAGTCCCAACCACTGTCTGCCGAGGAACGCGCCGAGTTGGAAGAGCTCCGCGCCGAGAAAGCTCGTCGCGAGGCCCAGGAAGAGGCACGCCGCGAGCGTGAGGAGCTGGCCGCCCTGCGTGCCGAGCGTGCGAAGGCCGAGGAGGCCGCCGCGAACGTCGCCCCCGCGCCCAAGCCCGCCGCCGCGAAGCCCGCGCCCACCGCACCTAAACCTCAGCCTAAAAAGGTCGCTCGTTCCAAGTCCGTCGAGCCCAAGCCGAGCCGTGACGAGATGACCTTTGCCCAGCGCATGGTCACCTCCAAGGAGCCTACGGGCGAGAACGAGATCCCTGGCATGGCGCCGGCTCAAAAAATCATCATTGTCCTTGCCCTCATCGCGTTTGTCATCTTTATGGGCTACACGATCCTGACCAGTATGGGCCTGCTCTAGCCCATTCGCGCTGGGTGCCATGCCCGAACACTCTGCCCTTTTCCAACCCTCAACCTCTGCATAACGCATCCGAAAGGTCGCCCCATGGCTTTGACCGACATCTCGCATCCCACCGACATTGCAATGCTCACCGATCTGTACGAGCTCACTATGGCCCAGGGCCTGTGGGAGAGCGGCAAGGCCAATGAGCAGGGTTGTTTTACCGCGTTTTACCGCGACCATCCTTTTGGCAGCGCCTATGCCGTCATGTGCGGCACCGCCGAACTGCCCGAGCTGGTCGAGAATCTGCGCTTTACGCCCGAGGACATCGACTACCTCGCCTCGCTCCAGGCCCCGGCCGGCGGCGCGATGTTCAAGCCTGGATTCCTCGACTACCTGCGCGATTTTCGTGCGCATGTAAACATCGACGCCGTGCCCGAGGGCGAGCTCGTCTTTCCGCGCGAGCCCATGGTTCGCGTCACCGGCCCCGCGCTGGAGTGCCAGCTGCTTGAGACGGCGCTGCTCAACATCGTTGGGTTCCAGACGCTTGTCGCCACCAAGACGGCGCGCGTGGTGCTGGCGGCGGACGGCCGTCCCGTTGCCGAGTTTGGCCTGCGCCGCGCTCAGGGTCCCGATGGCGGCTTGGCCGTCGCGCGCGCGAGCTACGTTGCCGGCTGCTCCTCTACGTCCAATGTGCTCGCCGGCCGCCGCTACGGTATTCCCGTCTTTGGCACGCATGCGCACAGCTGGGTGATGAGCTTCGACTCCGAGCTCGAGGCATTCCGGGCTTTTGCTAAGTCGAGTCCCAAGAACTGCACGCTGCTCATCGACACCTACGACGTACGCGAGGGTTGCGAGCATGCCATTACGGTTGCCAAGGAGATGGAGGCGGTGGGCGAGCGTCTGTCGGCTATTCGCATTGACTCGGGCGACCTCGCCAAGCTCTCCAAGTATGTTCGTGGCCGTTTTGATGCCGAGGGCCTGCCCTATGTGGGGATCTCGGTTTCTAACGATCTGGATGAGTACACGATTCAGTCACTGCTCGACCAGGGCGCGCCCATCGATAGCTTTGGCGTGGGTACCAAGCTTGCGACCTGCTATGACCAGCCGGCGCTGGGCGGCGTGTACAAGCTTTCCGCCCGCCGTGCGAGTGAGACGGACCCGTGGACGCCGGTGGTGAAGCTCTCCGAGCAGCCCTACAAGCGCACAATTCCCGGTGTTCAGCGCGTACGACGCTATTACGACGGCTTTGGCGGCCCGGTTTGCGACATGATTTATGACGAGGACCATCTGGCAGGGGAGGGCGCCGCGCGCGGCAATACCCTTGTGGCCGTGAACGATGCCGCCCTGGTGACCGACGTGTCCGAACTTGAGTATCGCGAGCTGCTGGTGCCGATCGTGCGCGATGGCAGTGCGGTGGCTCCGCGTGAGAGCATCCAGGACGCGCGCGAGCGCTGTGCTTGGGCGCTCGACCATCTGGACGCAGCTTTCAAGCGCTTCCTGTACCCGCAGACCTATGTGGTGGGTATGGAGCAGGGCCTGGCTCAGGTGCGCGACGAGCTCGTGCGTAAGAACATGGCCGCGGCCTCTGCCTTTCCCTGGGCCCACTAATTCCTTGGGCGGTAGGGGCGAGTCACGCTTCCCTGGCCGCCGGCTCGGCCGTTCGCTGAACAGTTGATTGGTTTGACGTATGACGACTTCTTATAAAACGATGGTGGTAAAGATCGGTTCGTCCACGGTGGTGGGTGCCGATGGCAAGGTCAACCGCGCCTTTATCGGCGGACTTGCCGATCAGGCCGCAGCGCTGCGCAAGCTCGGCTGGCGTCTGGTTGTGGTGAGCTCGGGCGCTATCGCCTGTGGCTATCCCGTGTTGGGCTTCGACCGCAAGCCGGTCGGTGACCTGCCGAGCCTGCAGGCCTGCGCCTCGGCCGGTCAGTGCATCATCTCGTCGGCCTACGACGAGGAGTTCCATGCGCGCGACCTGCTCACCTCGCTCGTGCTGCTCACGCGTCACGACACGGCGCGCCGCACGTCCTACCTGCACGCGCGCGACGCCCTGCTTCGCCTGGTGGAGCTGGGTGTGGTGCCGGTCGTCAACGAGAACGATACCGTCACCGTCGATGAGATCAAGTTTGGCGACAACGACACGCTGGCGGCGCTTGTGAGCTGCCTGGTTTCTGCCGATCTGTGCGTGACGCTCTCGGACATCGATGGTCTCTATACTGCCAATCCGCATGAAGACCCCACGGCCGAGTTTGTTCCTGTCGTGCATAAGATCGATGCCAAGATTATTGCCTCGGCGGGCGATTCTTCCACATCGGTGGGCACGGGCGGCATGATTACCAAGATCCGCGCGAGCCGCATCCTGATGACGGCGGGCATTCAGAGCGTGATTTGCTCGGGCGAGGAGCCCGATGCGCTCGTGCGTCTCGCCCGCGGCGAGAGCGTGGGCACGCTGTTCGATCCGCCGGCGGAGCGTCTGGACATCGCACCCCGCAAGCTGTGGATCGCGCTGGGCGACAAGGCACATGGCTCGGTGACGGTCGATGATGGTGCTGCGAAGGCGCTGGTCAGCCGTGGCTCTTCCCTGCTTGCGGTGGGTATTCGCGAGGTCGATGGCCAGTTTGCCGAGGGCGATGTGCTCGATGTGTGCGATCCGAGCGGTATGGTCGTCGCCCGCGGTATCGCCGAAGCCGATTCGGACGTGCTGGAGCTTGCTGCCGGTCGCCGCCAGGACCAGATCGCCAGCAACCGCCTGCTCGCAGACCTGGCCGAGAAGCCCGCGATACACAGGGATAATCTAATCGTCTTCGCCTAACGGGTCGACGCTGCGCGCCGCCCAGAGCGACAATTTGTCATTCAAAAGGCGAGGCATGACCATCAGGTCTATGCCTCGCCTTTTTCATGCCAACTTGTTCGCTCTGGGCGGCGCTCGCTTCTTTTGTTCGACCTACGATTTAAAGCCACTGCTAAGGGGCGTTTTCGCTTTCCGTCCTCTACCTGCGGCATTGTCGTTGCCGGCACTTGTTCGGCACTTGGGGATGTTTCTTTTGTGCCGGCAGGTGGGGACGCTCCTTTGCTAGAAGATTTGGCGCAGGTCTCCGCGGTTGAGGGCTTCGTTGAAGAGGTGCTTGAACACCACGCTACCGTGTAGACCGTCGTGCTCGAACTCGTTGGTCACCCAGGCATGCGAGTTACCCACGCGGCTGAGCGTATCGAGCTGCATGCCCGAGTCGACGTACATGTCGTCGAAATACACCGCGGCCTGCAGGGGCACCTCGTTGCACGCCAGTCGCTGCGGGTCGTAGATCTTGTCCCAGCTGGTGTCTTCCATCAGCAGGTCCATGGCGGGCTTGAAGGGCTTGAGCTCGGGCATCTGCTCGAACATCCACGGGAACATGGCCTCGCCGGTAAACATGAGCGGGCGCGCGAGGGTGTCAAACTCGGCGCGCTGTGCCTTCTCTTCAGCCGCGGCCCAGCCAATGGGCATGGTGTCACCGTCGGCGTATATGAACTCCTGCAGCGTCCAGTACAGCGGATTCGTGCGCGTGTTGGTGCGCTCGAAGGCGCGCATCAAAAAGCTGTCGGATACCGAGGTGCCGCAGGTCAGCGTGCCGTCGCCGTCAACAAAAGCGTGATCGATAATCCAATGCATGCGCTCAAAGCTCGGCTTCATGCCAAAGTCGCTGCCCATGAGCTGTAGGCGCTCGACCGTCATCGGCGAGCCGTCGGGCAGCACGGGCTTCTGAGCCTCGAGCGCATCGGCCAGGGCTGCCACGCGCTCGACGTCGGCAGGGTAGCGGTCGTAATACTGCTGCGTCTTGGCGACCATGCGCGGGAAGGTGTGCGCGTAGACTTCGCTTGCGCTCGCCGGCACGTGGGGGATGCCGCCGCAGGTAAAGCTTGCCGCCACGCCCTCGGGGAAGAGCGACAGATAGCTCAGCGTCAAAAAGCCGCCGTAGCTCTGCCCGAGTGTGACCCAGGGCCTGCCGCCAAAGCCTACCAGGCGCAGGTACTCAAAATCGCGCACGATAGAGCTGGCGAGGTGACGCTTGAGGAAGTCCGCCTGCGAGCGTGCTGTATCGGCGCCGGCGGCCGTTGCGCGATCACCCAGTGCCTTGATCGTGCGTCCGTCCACGCAGCTGCTGCGTCCGGTGCCGCGCTGGTCGGGAAGGACCACGCGGAAGTGCTTGACGGCCTCCTCGATCCAGCCGTCGCTTGTGGGCGACAGCGGACGCGGGCTCTCGCCGCCGGGGCCGCCCTGCAAAAACAGGAGCAGCGGCAGATCGTCGTTGATGCGGTCGGGCGCGCAAACCACACGGTAGAAGAGCTTGATGCTCTCGTGCGCGCCGGCGATGGGCGCCGGCATAGCGCCGCGGCGCATGGTGCTGCCGACGGCCAGGAGCATCGGCTCCAGGCCGCGCCAGTCAAGGGGGACGTCGATGCTGTGGTCCTCGACGTAAAGGCCGGGGACGTGGTACGAAGTGATGAGGGCCATGTAATGCTTCCATTCGTTGCGGTGTTTCGGGTTGACCAATTCTACCGCCGCGGGCGAGGCCATGCGCAAATCGGCTACCATGGTTGCAAACTTCTAGGAGAAAGGGCCGCCCATGTCGGTCGATATAGCCACGTATGTCCACGATCTTGCCGTTGCCGCCAAGGCAGCGTCGGCCTCGCTTGCCACGGCGAGCGATGAACAGCGCCAGGAGGCCGTGCGCGCCATGGCCGCAGCGCTGCGCAACGGTATCGACTCCATCGTTGCCGCCAACGAGCTCGATATGTCCGCCGCGCGCGATGCGGGTACCTCGGCCGGACTGCTCGATCGTCTGCTGCTGAGGCCCGAGCGCGTCGAGGGCATGGCCGCCGGCCTGGAAAAGCTCGCCGAGCTGCCCGATCCCGTGGGCCGCGTGCTCGACCACCGCGTGCTTGCAAGTGGCGTGGACCTGACCCGTGTGAGTGTGCCGCTGGGCCTGGTCGCTATGGTCTACGAGGCGCGCCCCAACGTGACGGCCGACGCCGCGGGCATCTGCATCCGTACCGGCAACGCCTGCATTCTGCGCGGCGGCTCGCTGGCCTATCACTCGTGTGCCATGATTTCTGAGCTGCTGGCCGATGCGCTCGAGGCCAAGGGCTTCCCGCGCGAGGCCGTGTCGATGATCGAGTCCACCGACCGCGAGGCCACTGGCGAGCTCATGAAGCTCCGCGGTATTGTCGACGTACTCATTCCGCGCGGCGGTGCAGGCCTGATCCAGCGCTGCGTGCGCGAGTCTCTCGTGCCGGTGATCGAGACGGGCACGGGCAACTGTCACATCTACGTGCATGAGTCCGCCGACTTTGATAAGGCGCTCAACATTATCGTTAATGCCAAGACCCAGCGTGTAGGCGTGTGCAATGCCGCCGAGTCGCTGCTGGTCGACCATGCTGTGGCCAATGTGTTTTTGCCTGCGGTCGTTGCCGTGCTGCACGACCACGATGTGCTGATTCACGGCGATGAGGCCACGTGTGCCGCTTGCGTTGCCGCCGGTCTTGCCGAGGGCGATGCTTACGTTGCCGCAACCGAGGAGGACTGGGGCCGCGAGTATCTGGCCCTCGAGATGAGCGTGAAGGTCGTGGCGAACGAGGAAGAGGCCATCGCGCACATCAACCGCTATGGCACCATGCATTCCGAGGCCATCATCGCCGAGGACGCAGACGCCTGCGAGCGCTTCTTGGATGAGGTCGATGCCTCGGCCGTGTACGCTAACGCTAGCACGCGCTTTACCGACGGCGGCGAGTTTGGCCTGGGCGCCGAAATTGGCATCTCGACCCAAAAGCTCCACGCCCGCGGACCCTTTGCCGCCGAGGCCCTCACCACCTACAAATACAAGCTTCGCGGCACCGGTCAGGTCCGCCCCTAACGCCCACGCAAACAAAAACCACCACAAAGGTGCCTGTCCCCTTTGTGGTGGTTTTGGTGCTAGGCCTGGAAGGCGTCGCGATCGGGAGCGAAGGACTGCATAGCCGCGATGGTGCGGTCAAAGAGCTCGGGAAGCTCCCAGCCCAGCATCTCAGCGCCTTGCGAAATCACGTCGCGCGAGCATCCGGCGGCAAAGCGCTTGTCCTTGAACTTCTTCTTGAGCGACTTGGTCGTAAAGTCCATGACGCTCTTGCTCGGGCGCATGATAACCGCGGCTCCGATCAGGCCGGTAAGCTCGTCGCAGGCAAACAGGATCTTCTCCATCTGCAGTTCGGGCTTGGGCAGCGAGGTGTTGAAATCAGAGGTGTGCGACTGAATGGCGCGGATGAGCTCAGGAGAGGCACCCTCGCCTTCGAGGATCTCGGCAGCGTAGATGGTGTGGTTCATGGGGTCGTCCTCATGCTCCTCCCAATCCAGGTCGTGGAGCAGGCCGACGATGCCCCAGAACTCCTCGTTCTCGGGGTCGAACTCGCGCGCAAAGTAGCGCATGGTGCCCTCGACCGTTTCGCCGTGGGTGATGTGGAACGGATCCTTGTTGTGCTCGTTGAGCAGTTCAAATGCGCGGTCGCGGGTGATTCCGGCGGTAAGCGTCTCTGCCATAACAGACTCCTTGTGCTCGTGGGTATCGATGAGATTGAATACTACTAGAACAAGAAAACCACCACAAAGGTGCCTGTCCCCTTTGTGGTGGTTTTTGACAGGTTAGTTGAGGGCGGCTTGGGCTAGGCGGGCTTCGGCGGCCTCTTCGGTGACGCCCAGGGCCACGGCGAACTCCTCGATGGAGCGGCGCTTGGCTTCCTTGAGTACGCGCATGTAGTAGGAGCTGGGCTTTTTATCAGCTTCCTCGGCCTGGCGGATGCGGTGCATCATCGTCTTGGCCACACGGACCGTCTCGGGCGCGCCCAGCTTGAGCTGCTGCTTAAAGTGTGTCTCTTCAAGCGAGCTGTTGCGCTCGGTAAAGGTGTCGCACTCCAGCTCGTCGTAGTGGCTCAGCAGGTGCTCGGCATCCTGCTGAGAGATGGCGGCATGTAGGCGGTCGGCCTGCGCCACGGGGTACATGAGAATCGTCTGCGCATGTCCCTGCTTGGTCTCGAGCAACAACATGGGCTGCGGCGTGTCGTCCCTAAAACCGACGACGGTGCAGACTCCCTGGCCCGGATGAATGACGTGTTGACCGATTGAGAACATGCTACCTCCAACTTATACGAATTTGCGTATGTCTAGAATACCACGTTGACGTGCGCAAACCATTACTTTATGCAGGAAAAGCACACAACTCCGATAGGTAAGAGTATTCGATATTCCGAGCAGCTCATGCACATGTTTATGCATTTTCGGCAGGTGCACAATCGGCAGGCAGACCGCTATCTTTGAATGGTCCTGTGCGAGCTGTAGTCATTTTTGTGCATATGCAATATCGATTAACTTTACCCTGCGACAGTAGCTACTGCTTGTGATAGAGTGCTACAAACTCTGGCTTTTGCCCTACGAGTGACCAAGAGCTCGGGGGCTTTAACACAAGGAGGATCTATGCCCGAGAAGATTGAAGAGCTGGTACGCGCTGCGCTTGCTGCGGCCCAGGAGGCCGGCGACCTTTCCGCATTTGAACTTGACGATTGCGCTATCGAGCGACCGGCTGATACTTCTCATGGCGAGTGGACTTCCACCATGGCTCTGAAGTCCGCCAAGCTGGCTCACTGCGCCCCGCGCAAGATCGCCGAGGCCGTCGTTGCCCATATGCCCGAGGACCCCGCGATCGAGAAGGTCGAGATCGCCGGCCCCGGCTTCATCAACTTCTACCTCTCCGTCGCCGTCAAGAACGCCATCTTTGGCGAGGCCCGCGAGAAGGGTATGGACTTTGCTAAGTCCAACGTCGGCGGCGGCCTGAAGACTCAGGTCGAGTTCGTCTCCGCCAACCCCGTCGGCCCCATGCACATCGGCCACGGCCGCTGGGCTGCTCTGGGCGACTCCCTTTGCCGCGTCATGGACCACGCCGGTTACGACATCCAGCGTGAGTTCTACATCAACGACCACGGCTCTCAGATGAACACTTTCGGCAACTCCATCAGCACGCGCTACATGCAGCTCGCCGACATCATCGCCAAGCAGGGCGTTGATATCGACGAGGCTCACAAGCTGCTGATCGCCGACCGTGACGCCTTTGTTGCCGACGAGAACGACGAGCACCCCGAGACCCATCCGTATCAGGACAACTTTGCCGAGACCTTGGGCAAGGACTCTTACGGCGGCGACTACATCATCGACGAGGCCGCCGAGTTCTGGCGCACCGACGGCGACAAGTGGGTCGACGCCGATCCGCAGGAGCGTATGGAGAGCTTCCGTGAGCGCGGCTACGTGAAGATGGTCGACAACATGCGCGACCTCTGCCACGCCGTCAACTGCGACTTTGACCGTTGGTACTCCGAGCGCTCGCTGTATGTGAAGGACACCGAGGGCGAGACCGCCGGCACCTCCGCCGTCGACCGCGCTTTTGAGAAGCTCGACAAGATGGGCTACCTCTACACCAAGGACGGCGCCCTGTGGTTCCGCTCCACCGATCTGGGCGACGACAAGGACCGCGTCCTGATCAAGTCCGACGGCGAGTACACCTACTTCGCCTCCGACGTCGCCTATCACTGGGATAAGTTCCAGCGCGTCGACCACGTCATCGACATCTGGGGCGCCGACCACCACGGTTACATCGAGCGCGTCCGCTGCGTCTGCGACGCTCTGGGTTACCCCGGCAAGTTCGAGGTTCTACTGGGCCAGCTCGTCAACCTGCTGCGTAACGGCAAGCCCGTCCGTATGTCCAAGCGCAAGGGCACCATGGTGACCCTTCAGGAGCTCGTCGACGAGGTTGGCTCCGATGCCGCTCGCTACACGCTCATCTCCAAGAGCTCCAACCAGATGGTCGACTTCGACATCGAGGCCGTTAAGAAGCGCGACAACTCCAACCCGGTCTATTACGTGCAGTATGCTCACGCCCGCGTGTGCTCCATCCTGCGCCGTGCCGCCGACGTTACCGCCGAGCAGGCCGACGAGATGGGCATGAAGGCCGTTGCCGCCAAGGCCATCGGTGAGAACGTCGATTACTCGCTGCTGACCGACCCGACCGAGCTCGCCCTTTCGCGCAAGCTCAACGAGCTCACCGACCTGATCGCCAGCTGTGCTCGCGATCGCGCCCCGTTCCGTCTGACCCACTTTGCCGAGGAACTCGCCGGTGACTTCCACAGCTTCTACGCTGCCTGCCAGGTGCTGCCGAGCGAGGGCCGTCCCGTCGACCCCGAGCTTTCGCGTGCCCGTCTGGCCGCTTGCGATGCCGTCCGCGTGACGCTCGCCCTGGTGCTCACCCTCGTTGGCGTTTCCGCGCCCGAGCAGATGTAACCTGCGGGTCATTTGACCGTGTAGGTTTGGTTTAACTGAGCCCTATAAGCCCGATCTCCCACGGAGGTCGGGCTTTTTTCGCAAATGCCGACGTATTGACGAATTTGGAACTGCTGGAAATACGAAACTATGCCGGTTTACTACGATGAATTGGGAATTTCCAACCACGCCGGCTTTTCGCAAAAAAGCGCAAGGCATCTACCTGCGGTTTTTAGTTCAACATGTTTCGGAGTGGTCGCGGTTGATCGATTCGTCGTAGTAAACCGCCATAGTTTTGGCGGAGGCAGTCTGATTTGTGGGTGGTAGACCAAAGAGTGTCCCTTTTGACTAGTCGTTTAAGAACGCCCCCAATGACTAAGTTGCAGGTGGCGGCGGTTGTGTTACACTAACGCTGCGTAGTTGACGCAATCATCTCGATACAGATCAATGATGTCCGTCGTTTTGAACGGAACTAGACTGTTTAGCCGCCCTGAAGGTTTATGCAGGGAGCATGTGATCACAGGGCTTGAAAAGAAAGTTGAGCAAACACTGTGTCTGATCAACAGCAAGAAAACGAAATAACGACGACGCAAGCCGCTCCCGCTGCACCGGTTGCGTCGGACCAGGTCGCGGCGCCCGCGCAAGCCTCGGCTCCCGAGACGCCTAAGGCTGCTTCGACGCCTGCGCCTGCAACTGGTGAGGAGGCTGCTCCGGCAAAGCCCAAGCTCGCGCGCCGCACGGCCAAGCCTGCCGCTGACGGCGAGGAGGTCACCAAGCCCAAGCGCCGTACCACGCGCACGACGCGCGCCAAGCGCACCGTTGCAGCTGACTCCTCGGCGCCGATTTCCGATGAGGTCGCGCAGGCACGTGCGTTGGCGCAGATTAGCGAGGCTCAGGTGGTGCGCGCCCGCCGTCGTGCTGCCGAGCGCGAGGCCGCGGCTCTGACCGAGCTTGCAGCTCCGTCTGTGCCCGAGACGCCTGCCGCCATCGAGACCCCTGCCGCCGACCTGCCGACCGAGAAGCCGGCACCGCGCACACGCCGCCGCACGGCTGCTAAGGCCGAGCAAGTTGCGGAACAGGTAGCCCCCGAGCTCACTGAGGCTTCGGTCCGTTCCGCGGCAGGGGAGGGCACATTGCCTGTTGAGCCCGCTGCGCCTGTCGAGGCCAACGAAGTTCCCGTTGTCGATCCGGCTTTGCGCCCGCACCGTCGCGGTCGCAAGCCCAAGGCCTTTGTCGAGGCAGAGAAGGCCGCAGCAGCAGCCGCCGCCGCTCGGGATGCTGCGGCGACCGCCGAGTCTGCAACCGCTGCCGATGCACCCGTCCAGGATGCTACGACTTCCGAGGCCGCTCCCGCCGATGCCGAGCCCGCCGACGTCCGTCCCGGTCGCAGCCGTCGTACTGCTGCTAAGCGCACGTCCAAGGCCAAGGCTGCCAAGAAGGGTGCGTCCGAGGATTCTGCCGAGACGACCGCCGATGCGTCGACTGATGTCGCCAAGGCCCAGGACGTCGAACAGCCTGCGTCCGAGAAGCCCAAGCGCGGTCGTAAGAAGTCCGTTAAGGCCAAGGCGTCCGAGCAGCAGGATGTCGAAGCGCAGGTTGATTCTGGCGCCGAGGCCAATGACGCCGCCGCGGCCAATGTTGGCACCGCCGCAACCGATGGTGCCGCCCCCGCTGAGGGCGAAGACGGCACTCGTCCCAACCGTCGCCAGCACAAGCGCAACGACGAGCGCAACGAGCGTAAGGACGACCGCAACAACGACCGTCGCAACCGCCAGCGCGATCGCAAACAGCGCAACAAGGAGCGTAATGCCGCTCCCACCGAGCCCACGCTTTCGCGCGAGGAACTCGCGGCCATGAAGGTCGCTGAGCTGCGCGAGAAGGCTAAGGAGTTCGAGATCGAGACGACCGGCAAGAAGAAGGCCGAGCTCGTCGAGGAAATCTACGTCACCGCTGCGAAGGCCGAGGGCTTCCGCGACATCAAGGGCATTCTGCAGATTCGCCCGGACAGCTCCGGCATCATCCACGCCCATGGCTACATGAAGTCCAACGACGACGCCTTCGTGCCCGCCTACCTCATCCGCTCCGCGCGCCTGCGCACGGGCGACGTCATCGAGGGCTCGCTGCGTCCTTCGCGCGGCGGCGACAAGCGCGCCGGCCTCGCCAAAATCACGACCGTCAACGGTCTGGACCCCGAGCAGATTCGCAACCGTCCCAAGTTCGGCGACCTCACCCCGGTCTATCCCAACGAGCCGCTGCGCATGGAGCACGGCAAGGACTCTATTACCGGCCGCGCCATCGACATCGTGTCACCGATCGGCAAGGGCCAGCGCGGCCTGATCGTGTCCCCGCCCAAGGCCGGCAAGACCACGATCCTCAAGAAGATCTGCCAGTCTATCTCGATTAACAACCCCGAGGTGCACCTCATCTGCCTGCTCGTCGACGAGCGCCCCGAAGAGGTCACCGATATGCAGCGTTCCATCAAGGGCGAGGTTGTGGCGTCGACCTTCGATATGCCTGCCGACAACCACACCCGCGTGGCAGAGCTCGTCATCGAGCGCGCCAAGCGCATCGTAGAGCTGGGTGGCGACGTCGTGGTGGTGCTCGACTCCATCACGCGCCTCGCCCGCGCCTACAACTTGGCGGCGCCCGCCTCGGGCCGCATCCTTTCGGGCGGCGTCGATTCGGCGGCCCTATATCCGCCCAAGCGCTTCCTGGGTGCAGCCCGCAATATCGAGAACGGTGGCTCGCTTACCATCCTGGCCTCTGCCCTCATCGACACCGGTTCCAAGATGGACGAAGTCATCTTTGAGGAGTTCAAGGGCACCGGCAACATGGAGCTTAAGCTCGACCGCGACCTGGCCGACCGCCGCATCTTCCCGGCTATCGACCCCGTTGCCTCCGGTACGCGTAACGAGGACCTGTTGGTCGACGAGCAGATGCGTCCGTTTGTCTTTGGTCTGCGTCGCATTCTTGCCGGCATGAACAACACCGAGCGCGCAGCCGCATCGTTTATCAAGGGTCTTAAGGGCACCAACACCAACCAGGAGTTCCTGGTGCGTTCGGCCAAAAAACACAGCGACTACGAGCAGACGTTCTAGGTTGTCATCCACGCGCAGCGATAGTCATCAATGCGATAAAGGGTCGGGGCTTTGAGCCTCGGCCCTTTTCTATAGCGCCGCTCCGCGCTTATTTTTGACCGTAAGACCGACGAGCAGCAGGTTTCCCGTTTCAATCCGACATCGTCACTTGCAATCGACAGGACGGTTTCGCATAATAACTTTTAAGCTTCGCGACGGAAAACGCAGATGAAACGAACCATATACCGTTGCTTTGGGGCATAGCCCCGCTTCATCTTCTCTCGCGCAGCCAACTGAATGATGCGATTTGGGTGCTGGAAGATGGGGAGAGCTCATGGCTTCTTCTGATGCAACACAACGAGCAGTCCTTGCCGGACTTTCGTGCGGGATCGGCCTTGCCGCTCCCGTGGTTATGTATGCCGCGACGCTGCCGTTTTCGTCGGTGAACGAGACGGTCGTGGCGGGTGCAGCTCCCTTCGCCGTGGGCGCGGTGGCGGGCGTGGGTATCTATGCCGCCTCGCTGGGTATCTCCGAGTATCGTGCGCAGCGTGAAGAGCGTCTGTTCCAGCCCGATGCCATGGGCGGTGCCGCCAATCTCAATCAGCATCAAAGCGAGTTCAAGACCGCCTCGATTCCAGCTCAGCAGCAGGATGCGATTCCGTACGCTGCGGCTTCTGCTTCTCAGGCTCAGTCGGAGCAGTCTACCTCGGCACTCCTTTCCGGCCTGACTGGTGCGTTCCAGCGCCGTCATGTCGATGATGGTGTCCCTACCATCGCTCGAGCCGCAGATGCTATGGACGAGGCCGAGGCTTGGTCCATGATCGACAGCATGCTCGACGACGATTCGCCGGTGAGCTGCGACCCTGCACGCTCGCGCGACGTCTATCAAGTCGCCATCGACGAGCTCACCAACGGCGGGCAGACCGGCTCCTTCAATCGCGATGATATCGCCGCCGCGGCACGCGCCGTGTCGGGCTCCCAGGCCGCCCCTGCGGGCAGCACGGCGGCTTTCGTGGCACTCGTTGCCAATGCGGCGGTCAATAACGCCTACAGCGCTACCTCGGCGGACGCGAACGCTTCTGCCGATAATTCGTACGTTGATGAAGCCATGACCGCGGACGAGGAGGCTGTTGCCGCCCGCCGTGCCGCCGAAAGCTCGCTTTGGGGCGCTCCTGCCCAGCAGCAGGCGGCTGAGGCTGCGCCGTACAATGCAAACCTCGCCAGCATGCCTATCATCTCCGGTGCCGCGGGCATCGATCTCGATGACCTCGATGAGCCTGCAGCCATCACCGCATCGATTGATGCCCAAGATCGCATCGACACCGGCGACCTTCCGGACGCCTCGCTCGAGGTTGATGTCCCCATGGCCGATTACTCGGGCCACGAGGGTATGTGGGCCGCCGCCACCGCGATTCTGGATGAGATTGACGAGCCTGCTCCTGTTTCAGCCCCCGCTCCCGTCGCTGCCCCTCAGCCTGCTGCCCCCGCCTATGTCGGCCGTCACAGCGCTGTGTTCCCCGAGGATACTGCCCGTATCTCGCGTGAGAGCATCGAGCGGGCCGAGGCTATTGCCGCCGGCATTATGGAAAATCGTCGTCACGAGCGCGTCAATCAGATCCTCGAGGAAGAGATCGAGCGTCTTCAGTCCTCTACCGCCAAGCGTACGGGCCGTGCTTATCTGAGCGTTATCGAGGGCGGTACCGCCAGCTTCGCGCCGCTCCGTGCGGAGGCATAACTTCTGCATGGTTAAGATCAATCGAAAATGGGCGGTCGTAACCTGCCTGATGGCGCTCTTGATCTGGGGCAATTCGCTGGTTCCCGGCTCGGGGTCGGGCTCACTGAGCCTAACGGTCATGGAAGCTATCCGCGGTTTTCTGCACGGCGTGGGACTTCCATATGAATGGGTGACCAACTTTGTTGTTCGTAAGTGCGCGCATTTTACCGAGTATTTGGTGCTCGGCATCCTGGCAACGCACGCCTTTGATTTTGAGGGCCGATGCACCTTTGACGTGCTGCTGCCCACGGCAGTGTTCCTGCTGCTGATTCCCTCGATCGACGAGACGATTCAGCTCTTTGTGCCGGGACGCGCCGGCATGATCACTGATGTGATGATCGACTGCTGTGGAGCGGCAACGGGCGTTGTGCTCCGATATCTCTTACGGTCGCTGATGTGCGCCAAAAAGGCCGCCTAAGGACGCATTGTTTGGTCCTAGGCGGCCTTTTTTATTGGAGGGCTTATATGAGGTGTGGCGGCGTCGTTCCATAGGTCGGATTTGCCGGGTGCGCCACGCCCTGTGGGTGCGTCTGTTACTGAAGCGCCTGTGCGCCTAGGGCCAGGCAGCCCATGATGCCCTGCTTGCCCTCGAGGCTGTTGTTGACGATGTAGCTATCGATGTCGGCCATCTCGGGCGTGACGATGTAGCCGTTGAGCATCTCGGCGCACTTCTTGCGTGCGAGCGGCGCGATGGGGGTGTGGTCGGCCACGCCGCCACCGATGACGATCTTCTGCGGTGCGTAGCACAGGATGTAGGTCATGAGCGCCTGCGCAAGATAGCCGGCGAGCAGGTCCATGGCCTCCGGGTCATCGGCCATCTCTCCGGCGCTCTTGCCACCCCAGCGCTTTTTAACGCCGGGGCCGGCGATGAGGCCCTCGAGGCAGTTGTCGTGGAAGGGGCAGCCGCTGTGCTCGCCAATGGTGTCGCGCGGGTCGCGCGTGACCAGGATGTGACCGGCCTCGGGGTGCATCATGCCGTGCACGAGCTGGCCGCCCGAAAGCACGCCGGCGCCCACGCCGGTGCCGATGGTCAGATACGCCACGTCAGTGAGGCCCTGGGCGCAACCAAAGGTGACCTCGCCCAGGCAGGCGACGTTGACGTCGGTGTCGTAGCCGCAGGGAATGTCGAGCTCGTTTTGAATGGTGCCCAGCAGGTCAAAGTAGCGCCATGCCGTCTTGGGGGTCTCCAAGATCTTGCCGTACTGGGGCGAGGCGGGGTTGACTGCGGTGGGGCCAAAAGCTCCGATGCCCAGTGCGGCGATGCCCTTGTTTGCAAACCATGCGTTGACGGCCTCGACGGTCTCCTGCGGGGTCGTGGTCGCGATCTGCTCGCACTCCAGGACCATACCGTCTGCATAGCCCGTGGCGCAGACCATCTTGGTGCCGCCGGCCTCGAGCGCTCCGATAAGCTGCTGCTCTGCCATAGTGTTCCTCTCTCTATGACGAGTTGCTCTGTCACTAAAGTATAGCGCCCTAAACAATGTAAGAAAGCGCTATAAAAAGAATCCTCGCAACGCGGTGGACGGTGCGAGGCTTCTTTGGTTCCTATAGTTGTCGGGCTGTCCTTACCAGTGCGGCTTGATTTTATCTCGCAGAGACTCGAGGTTCTCCAGCGCCGCGTTGAGCGTCTCGTCTCGCTTGGCAAAGTGGAAGCGGATGAGGTGGTTGACGGGCTCGCGGAAGAAGCTGGAGCCCGGAACGGCGCCCACGCCCACCTTGGAGGCCAGATCCTCGCAGAAGTTGAGGTCGCTGTCATAGCCAAACTCAGAGATGTCCATCATCACGTAGTAGGCGCCCTGCGGCACGTTGTGCGTGAGGCCGATGCTGTCGAGTCCCTGACAGAATAGGTCGCGCTTGGCGGTGTAGAGGTCGAGGACCTCCTGGTAATAGCTGTCGTCGAAGTTGAGGGCGGTGACGACGGCCTCTTGCAGGGGAGCGGCGGCGCCTACGGTGAGGAAGTCGTGGACCTTCTTGATGCGCTCGGTGATTTCGGCAGGGGCGATAGTGTAGCCCAGACGCCAGCCGGTGATGGAGTAGGTCTTGGACAGCGAGCTGCAGCTGATGGTTCGCTCGAACATGCCGGGCAGCGTGGCCATATAGACGTGCTCGTGGGGCGCGTAGACGATGTGCTCGTATACCTCGTCGGTGATGCAGTAGGCGTCGTACTTTTTGCACAGGTCTGCGATAAAGGTGAGCTCCTCGCGGGTAAAGACCTTGCCACAGGGGTTGGACGGGTTGCATAGGACGATTACCTTGGGATCGTTGTCTCGGAAGGCTGCCTCGAGGACCTCACGGTCGAAGTCAAAGGTGGGCGGGTTGAGCGGCACATAGATGGGCTCAGCGCCCGAGAGGATCGTGTCGGCGCCGTAGTTCTCGTAGAACGGCGAGAAAATGACGACCTTGTCGCCGGGGTTTGTGACCGTCATCATGGCGGCCATCATGGCCTCGGTGGAGCCGCAGGTGACCACGATGTTCTCGTTGGGGTTGATCGGCATGCCCATAAAGTGCTCCTGCTTGGTGGCAAGCGCCTCGCGCATGGCCTGGGAGCCCCAGGTGATGGAGTACTGGTGGTAAAGCGGCTTGGGGTCGGTGGCAATGGTGCTGAGGCTATCGAGCAGCTGCGCCGGGGGATCGAAATCGGGGAAGCCCTGCGACAGGTTGACGGCACCATACTTGTTGGAGATGCGCGTCATGCGGCGGATGACCGAATCGGTAAACGCCGCCGTGCGGTTGGAGAGTTCTTTCATGCCTATCCTTTCGAGCATTGGGTGG
Organism: Collinsella sp. AM40-7AC; assembly: GCF_003468125.1. Classification (NCBI taxonomy): domain Bacteria; kingdom Bacillati; phylum Actinomycetota; class Coriobacteriia; order Coriobacteriales; family Coriobacteriaceae; genus Collinsella; species Collinsella sp. AM40-7AC. The sequence goes on from NZ_QSGK01000010.1 coordinate 66,100, forward strand.
AGCAAGTTTACTCCTATGGAACCGATGGGATTTGCTCGAAACGGGCTCAAAAAACTCTTTTCAAAATTCTTGAAAATTGGGGCTTGCATCGCGTGGCGTTCCTTGCAATAATAGTCGAGCGCGAAGCGCACAGGACACGGTGGGTGTAGCTCAGTTGGCTAGAGCGACGGGTTGTGGTCCCGTAGGTCGAGGGTTCGAGTCCCTTTACCCACCCCAGTTCTTGCTTCGTGTTGATATCGGGTCGTTAGCTCAGTTGGTAGAGCAGGGGACTCTTAATCCCAAGGTCCAGGGTTCGACCCCCTGACGGCCCACCACACGATATCTCCTCTAAAGTCCGCCACCACGGACTTTAGCTTTGGGTCGTTAGCTCAGTTGGTAGAGCAGGGGACTCTTAATCCCAAGGTCCAGGGTTCGACCCCCTGACGGCCCACCCAAAGTATGTTAAAGCGACTGGCTTAGGCTGGTCGCTTTTTTGTTGACCTCGCATGGGGTCGAACCCGAAAGGGCACAGCCACTTTCACAGATCGAGTCTACCCTGGGGATCAGTAAAACCGGCGCGTCTGCACGGCGAAGTACGCCTGTGCGAGCGCGATTTCTTGCTTGTTTGAATCTCCGTTCTGGGCGATTAAATAGCATGCATAGCGCGTAAGTTTGTAGTCTTTAACTGCGCGAGCGTCGACACCGGCAGTTACCATTTTCGTGGTGTCACGAAAATGGGAATCAACTGGAGTTTTGTTTGTTTCGCACGAGACTTTTGCCCTCTTAACAACTTCGGCAAAGTTCTCTCATCGAGTGTACCCCATGGGTTCCATTAAATCGCGTGCGAGCCAATACTCAACGCCTTCTTCCACATTGGCGTAGCTATCAAGTTCGACACGCCACTTCTCGATATCTCTACTGTCCATATCTCCTCCTCGCTGGCCTATTGTCTATGCAGGCTTTGCCCGCTCTGTATTCAGAATTAGGATACGCTGCCGTGCGGACACGAATGGGCCCCGTGCCACTTCGAGTTCACGGGGCCCATAGATATCGATTAGTTGTGTTTTGCTTTAGATAGGTGTCCAGTTTAATTCGCTCGATAGTGCGATCCGAGACTTTCGGTTCGCTTGCGCATGGCTTTGACCATTTCCTGTGCTAGTTGAATCTGCGATTGCAGGCGGGCGAGGGCTGCGATTTCGCTGTCATTGGCGTGTGGCTTGCTCAGCGCCGTTGCCTCGTCTTGCAGGCTTTCAAGCTGTTGCAGAGCCTTGGATAGACCTGCTTCGGTTCTGTTGATCATGCAATAGGTACTCATCGTGTGCTTAAGGCTGCGTGTCAGGCGTTCGGCATCTGTTGTGGCAATGCCGTACTGGGGGAGGGCGATATCCGCCTTCGGGGCCACCTCAGGTGCATTCTGTGCTGCCTGGGCTGCCGATGCGCCCGCGATGCGTCCGAACACGATGCCGTTGGCGCTTGACAAGCCACCAATGCGGTCGGCGCCGTGCATGCCGCCTGTCGCCTCACCGCAAGCGTAGAGGCCCTCAACGCCCGTGTGCGCGGTCTTATCGATCTTGATGCCGCCATTAGCGGCGTGGGCATACATCGCAACGCGCATCTCGTCAGTCGGGGCGATGCCGTGCTCGTCTTGCAGCCAGGTGGCAAAGGTCTGCACAAACTCTGGGACATCCTCGCGGGGGAAGTCGTAGTGGAGTGCCAGGCCTTCGACACCTGCCTGATCGATGACGAGATCGATAGCGCGGGAGGCCAAGCGTGACGTGAAGGGACCATATCCAGAGCGCTGCTCGAGCAGGTCGTCCAGCTTGTTGTCGGCAATATCTACCGGCTGGTCAAAATGTACGTAGCGCCAGGTTTTCTCGTTGAAGACCAAGTTGCGCTTGGGCTCGATGAAGCCGGGCATCATCTGCATGAACTCTATATTAGTAAGTGTTGCGCCGTGCGCCAGCGCGATGGCCTGCGAAGAGCTGAGCACATCGGCGGAAGTGAGGCTGCGCTCGAACAGGCCACCCGTGCCGCCCGCAGCGATGATCGTGGCCTTGGCAGCAAAGGGCACGATTCGATTTTCGGTGAGGTCGTAGAGCACGGTTCCGGTTATTCTGCCGTTCATGTCCTCAACAAGGTCGATAAGCTCATGGCGGGGGAGCAGGCGAATGCCGAGCGACTCGATCCGGGTCGTCAGAGCGTCCTCAAGGGGCTTGCGGGTGAGGCCGCGCCACATGCGCGTCTTGTGGTCAAAGCAGGGGATAAACTGCTTTTGCTGAGCGCTTTCGACGCTTTGCGGACGCTGAAGCTCAACGCCCAAGTCTTGCTCGAGCCATTCAATTGCCTGGGGAATGCCGTGGACGAACGTCTGGACGAGTTCAGGGTCGGCAACGCCGCCACCAACGGTCTGGATGGTATCGATGAGGTCTTGTTCGTCGTCTTCGTTAACGGGTCCGATAAGCCCCAGGCCCCAGGTTCCGGGGAAGAAGCTCGATCCACTCATAGTCTTGCCGGCGCTTGCCACAGCGACGGTTGCGCCCGTGCGTGCCGCTTCGATGGCGGCGCAAAGGCCCGCAATGCCAGATCCAATTACCAGTACATCAGTCGATTCCATCGGATTCCTTTCTCGTCCGGCGCATTGTCGCATGGGTGATCGGCAATGGAGCCGCAAAGACTCGGCAAATCGGTAAAGGGCAAATATGGCAGGTGGGCGTCATGGACGTTCTGACGCTCCGTCTCATCACATCTCGTATTTCGCCCCAACTGATATATCGGCATTAGCTGCCCTGCGACAGCGTAAACAAAAAGAGCCGCCACCTTAAAAGGTAGCGGCTCCAAAGCTCAACTATGTGAGCATCGCGCGGGCGCGACTAGGCCTTGAGGGCCTCCTCGACGGCGACAGCGCAGGCGACGGTGGCACCGACCATGGGGTTATTGCCCATGCCGATGAGACCCATCATCTCGACGTGCGCAGGCACGGAGGAAGAACCGGCGAACTGGGCGTCGGAGTGCATGCGGCCCATGGTGTCGGTCATGCCGTAAGAGGCAGGGCCGGCGCCCATGTTGTCCGGGTGCAGGGTACGGCCAGTGCCGCCACCAGAAGCGACGGAGAAGTACTTCTTGCCAGCCTCGAGGCGCTCCTTCTTGTAGGTGCCAGCGACGGGGTGCTGGAAGCGCGTGGGGTTGGTGGAGTTACCGGTGATCGAGATGTCAACGTTCTCGTGCCACATGATGGCAACGCCCTCGCGGACGTCGTCGGAACCGTAGCAGTTAACGGCAGCGCGGGGACCATCGGAGTAGGGGATGGTCTCGACGACCTTGAGCTCGCCCGTGTAGTAGTCGAACTGGGTCTTCACGTAGGTGAAGCCGTTGATGCGGGCGATGATCTGAGCGGCGTCCTTGCCCAGACCGTTGAGGATAACGCGCAGCGGCTTCTTGCGAGCCTTGTTGGCGTTCAGAGCCAGGCCGATAGCGCCCTCAGCGGCAGCGAAGGACTCGTGGCCAGCCAGGAAGGCGAAGCACTCGGTGTCGTCGGAGAGCAGCATAGCGCCCAGGTTGCCGTGGCCCAGACCGACCTTGCGGTCCTCGGCGACGGAGCCGGGAACGGTGAAGGCCTGGATGCCCTCGCCGATGATGGCGGCAGCCTCAGAAGCGGTCTTGGCGCCACGCTTGACAGCGAGAGCGCAACCGAGGGTGTAGGCCCACTCGGCGTTCTGGAAGGCGATGGACTGGGTGTTGTTGACGATCTCACGCGGGTTGAAGCCCTTGTCGGTGCAGATCTGCAGAGCTTCCTCGAGGGAGGCGATGCCGTTGTCGGCGAGGCACTTGTTGATCTTGTCAGCGCGGCGCTCGTAACCTTCGAACGTAACAGTCATAGTTATTTCCCTCCCTTTCTACTCGTGAACCGGGAACACGCTGGCGACGGAGTGAGTCTCCTCGTCGGTGCGCGGGTCGATGTACTTGGCAGCGTTCTCCCACTGACCATAGTGGCCCATAGCGCCAGCGATGGCCTCCTCGGGGGTCTTGCCGGCCTTGACGGCGTCGGTGAACTTGCCGAGGTTCAGGAACTCGAATGCGATGATCTCGTTCTTGTCGTTGAGAGCCATGCGGGTGACGTAGCCCTGAGCGAGCTCGAGGTAACGAGCGCCCTTGGCCTTGGTGCCGAACATGGTGCCGACCTGAGAGCGAAGGCCCTTGCCGAGGTCGTCGAGGGAGGCGCCCACGGGCAGGCCGCCCTCGGAGAACGCGGTCTGGCTGCGGCCGTAAACGATCTGCAGGAAGATCTCGCGCATAGCAACGTTGATGGCGTCGCAGACGAGGTCGGTGTTGAGGGCCTCGAGGATGGTCTTACCGGGAAGGATCTCGGAAGCCATGGCAGCAGAGTGGGTCATGCCCGAGCAGCCGATGGTCTCAACGAGGGCCTCCTCGATGATGCCGTCCTTGACGTTCAGCGTGAGCTTGCAGGCGCCCTGCTGAGGTGCGCACCAACCCACACCGTGCGTAAGACCGGAGATGTCGGAAATCTCCTTAGCCTGGACCCACTTGCCCTCCTCGGGGATGGGTGCGGGGCCGTGGTATGCACCCTTGGCAACGGGGCACATGTTCTCCACTTCCTGTGAGTACTGCATGCCTCTCCTCTCTATCGTGTTGGCGTCCCGTCTGGGGGTCGTGGCTGGCGATTGCCGGGCGACCCTTCGAAAGGGACATGACATGCAGCCCCTATAATACCGCGAAATGCACGGAATATTCGGCGAACGGCTCAGTTTTCGTAGCGAGAAGTCCGGAAGTTTTAATTGAAACGGTTTAACTATATGTTCTGTGGTCGCGAACTTCCGTAGAGGGGGTTCGTCTTGGGCAAGCTTTTGGTCAGCTCTTGTATGCGTTGCGGGGTCTGACCTGTTGCAACGGTGCCGTTCGCCGCCCGTTTACTGCCTTTGGCCGCGCGAGTGTATTGTTTTGCGTGAATGTTTTGATGGCACGCTTCAATCGTGCTGTATTGGATGGCAATCAGATCCCGGCGAAGGGAGCGCCATGCAGCGCGTTTGGAGAACGGTTACCGGCTTTTACCATGTTTGTGCCCGCGGTACGGGCAAGCAGCTCATCTTTGAGGGCGATGAAGACCGGTGGGAGTTTTTGGAGCTGATGCGCGAGTGCTGCCGCGAGGCGGGCGTGACGGTTATCGCCTGGTGCCTTATGGGCAATCACGTGGATCTGGTACTCTCGGATTATGAGGACACGATGAGCGCGGCGATGCAACGACTGCTTTTGACGTACGCTCGTCGGTTCAATAAACGCACGGGGCGCACGGGCCATCTGTTCCAGAACCGTTTTGACCGGCGCTCGCTCGATACCGACTGGCAGGTGATGGAGGCTATTCGCTCCGTACACGCCGATCCACAGGAGGCGGGCGTTGGCCTAATCGAGCGTTATCCCTGGAGCAGCTTTGCGGAGCATCTGCGCGCTTACGACAGTGATGCGGCAGATGCCACGAGGGGATTTTCCGATCCTTCTTGCATGCTTGAGCTTTTTGGTTCTGCCGAGGCCTTTGCTGCCTATTCGCTTTCGACGCCCGAGGGCGGCGAGCCAACGCTGGGCGATATGAAAGAGACGGAGTGGGAACGCCACGCCTTTGCCGACAAGTTGGCGAAGAGCCTCGGGGTTCCGCTCCGCGGGGTTAAAGCCGCACCGCCGGCGCGGCGCGATACCGTTATTGTTGGATTACACGATGCCGGTTTCACGGTGCGCCAGATTGAGCGCTATACCGGGATTGGCAAAAGTACCGTCTCTCGTATTGTGCGTGCCCGCGCGCGGACGGCGATGCGGACTGGCGGAAACGTGATGTAGGGTCGCCTGTGCACCGCAGATGGGGTCGTCCATACGCCGCAACAAGCGTTCAAAAGCTTGGTGCGGTAACTGCACTTCTTAATATGCATAGAACAATCGCCATCTTGCATAAAATAAGGGCTCAGTCCGGGTTTGCCCGTGCCTACCCCCATCTGCGCCGTGCAAAAAACGGAGTTTTCAGCATCGCGGTACTGCCACTACCGTCGCAATTTTGCAACATACGGGCCCCCGAAACTATTTATGTCTGCCGATGCACTCCCGAAGCTCATGTTTGCGCCCCTGAGACCACGATGCTTGTTCTAAAACGCACTATATATGCGCCTGGAGACGTTGATTAACGCTTTCGATGCGTATACACACAGCTTGGCGTGCTGAATACTCGCAAAAATGCACGCCGCTCCCTATGGGACCCGTCTGCAGCAGGCGCGAAGCGAATCGGAGCCCAGCTGGATGGGGCATGGGACGATGCTAGGCGTGCTCGTGGCCCTGCCGCAGGCCTTTGGTGCTGTGGAAAACGCCCGTGTTCGCGTCTGGCTGTGTGGTAAATGACAGACGGGGTGCCGGACGCGCGGACTTTGTGCGTTCGCGCTCATTAGAAAAAACAGAGCCGCCCGTATCGGGCGGCTCGGCAATCAAAAACCTTGGATTCGGGGCATACGCTACTGGTTTGCTTGCCCCTCGAGCATGCCGTCGAGGGTGCGCCAGGCGAGCTCGGCGCATTTGACGCGGGCGGGCATGTGCGAGATGTCCTGAAGCTGGGCGGCTTCGTCCAGGTCTTCCAAGTCCTCCTCGGAGAGCTTCTCGCCGCGGATCATGGCGAGGAAGAGTCCCGCCAAGCGACGTGCCTCCTCGACGGTCTCGCCGGTGATGAGGTCGGCCATGATGTCGGCACTGGCCTGGCTGATGGCGCAGCCGTGGCCGGTAAAGGAGGCCTCCTCGATCACGCCGTTCTCGACGCGCAACTGCAAGGTGAGCTCGTCTCCGCAGCTGGGGTTGATGCCGTCGTGCTCGTGCGTGGGAGCATCCATCTCGTACTTATAGTCGGGGTGCGAGTTGTGCTCCATAAATGTGGTGGAGGTGTAAAGGTTACCCATTGAACGTGCTCCAAACGTGATGCAGACCGGCGATGAACTTGTCGATGTCGGCCTTGTCGTTGTAGAAGGCCACGCTGGCGCGGCAGCAGGCAAGGTTCTCGACGCCCAGCCAGGTGAGCAGTGGCTGCGCGCAGTGGTGGCCGGCGCGGATGCAGACGCCGTCCATGTCCATGATGCTCGCGACGTCGTGCGGGTGGATGCCCTTGACGTTAAAGCTCACAACGCCGTGGTGGTTGTCCCAATAGATGGAGCCGATGATCTGGACAAAGTCGAGCTGCATGAGTTCGCCCATCAGATAGTGGACGAGTGCCTGCTCGCGGGTCTGGATGTTCTCGTAACCCACCGTGTTGACCAGGTAGTCGAGTGCCGCACCCGTGGCGAAGATGCCGGCGGCGTCCTGCGTACCCGCCTCGAACTTCTCGGGGACAGGAGCCCAGACGGCGTCCTGCTCGGTGACCGAATCGATCATCTCGCCGCCGGTGAGCATGGGCGGCATGGCGTTGAGCAGGTCCATCTTGCCCCACAGCACGCCGATGCCCATGGGGCCCATGGCCTTGTGCGCGCTAAAGGCAAAGAAGTCGGCGCCCAGGTCGGCCACATCGACCGGCATGTGCGGCAGCGACTGCGCACCGTCGACGACCAGGTAGCCGCCGTACTTGTGCACGAGCTTGCCGAGGTTCTTGACCGGGTTCTCGACGCCCAGCACGTTGGAGACCTGTCCCACGGCCAGGATTTTGGTCTTGGGACCCACCTTTGCAAGAACCTCCTCGGTGGTGAGCTGGCCGGTCTTGGTGGGGTAGAGGTAGACGAGCTTGGCGCCGGTCTCGCGGCAGACCTGCTGCCACGGAATCAGGTTCGAGTGGTGCTCCATGATGGTGATGACGACCTCGTCGCCCGGTTCGAGCACTGTGGGCGCAAAGCTCTTGGCGACCAGGTTGAGCGACTCGCTCGTGTTGCGGGTGAAGACGACCTCGTTGGCCTGTGGGGCGCCGATGAGGTCGGCGATCTGCTGGCGGACCTTCGCGATGGCGTCGGTGGCCTCGACGGACAGCGAGTACAGTCCGCGCAGGGGGTTGGCGTTCATGCGCTGGTAGAAGTCGCGCTCGGCGTCGAGCACACAGGCAGGGCGCTGCGCGGTGGCGGCGCTATCGAGGAAGGCGATCTCGGGGTGCTGCTGGAACAGCGGGAACTGGCCCTTGTAGGGGTTGGTCTCGATGTCCACGGTGGGCCAGCCGCGCGAAGCCTCGTCGCTGGCGTCGAGCTCCATGGGCTCGGGGGCAGTGCAGGTGTCGCATTTAACGTGCTCGGTGTCGATCATGCGAGCTCCTCTTCAAAGTTGTCGATCAGGTTGTTTCCCAGGCGGACGACGGCGGCGCGGGTGCGCTCGTCGGTGGCGGAAAGCGCGGCGTCCTCCAGCTTGGCGCGGATGAACAGGTCCTCGGCGGCGTTTTGGTCAAGGCCGCGGCAGGCGAGATAGAACAGCTGCTCGTCGCGGACGTGACCGATGGTGGCGCCGTGGTTGCCGGCGACGTCGTCCTCATCGCATAGGATGACGGGAACGGTCTTGTTGTCGACGCCCTTGTTGGCCAAGAGCACCGTCTCGCGCTCGGTACCGGTTGCACCCTTGCAGCCGTGCACGAGGTCGATGGTGCCGCGGTAGACCTTCTTGGACGTGCCGGTCAGCACGCCGTTGGCGTCGATCTCGCACTCGGTCTTGCGACCGCGGTGGCGCAGCTCATAGTTAAAGTCGCGCACCTGCTCGCGGGCGCCCAGGTAATCGGTATCGATGGTGATCTTGGCGGTATCGCCCAGCAGGTCGCCGGCAAGGCCGGTGGCGCTGGCGCCGGCACCCAGGACGGTGTGTTGCACGTTGACGCGCGCGCCCTCGTCCAGGAACAGGCCGGTGTCGTCGAGCGCGATCCAGCTATCGTCGAGCGTCTGCGTGCAGGTCACGTTGACGGTGGCGTACTCGTGGGCGCACACGCGTAGCACGGAGCCCACGACACCCTCGCCGGTAACAGGAGAGTCTAGGGCAATATGCAGGTCGAGCGTTGCGTGCGGGCGAGCGACGATGTCGATGGCGGCGATGGCCGCGGCGGCATCGACACCGCTCACACGCACGGTAACCGTGGCGTGCTGGTATGCGGGCGCATCGATGACGATGCGCTTGGTAGCGTGCTCGGCCAAGTAGGCGTAGGCAGCCTCGCCCATGCCGGTTTCGAAGGCTTCAGCAGGGGAGAGCTCCTCCTCGAGCTTGATGGCGCCAGCCTGATAGACGGATGTGGCGGGCACGTCGAGCTCGGTCTCGGGCGTGATGCGGGCGCGGTCGGCGGCATCACCGGGGGCGGAGGCGCGGCGCTCGGGGAAGCGCTCGGCCATGGCGTTCATGGCGGTGCCAAACGCGTCGGCAGCGCCGGAAAACTGCTCGCCCAAGCCTTCGACCTCAACGGCCTCCGCGGGAGCGGCGGCAAGCTCGTCAGAGAGCTCGAGCTTGGTCTGATTCATTTTCAACCAGCCCCAGGTTGCTGCGGGCATCGCGTTGACCTGCTCGAGCGTGGTAGCAGCGGCGTTGGTTTCCTGTTTCATTATCCGATCGCTCCTTCCATCTCGAGCTTGATCAGGTTGTTCATCTCGACGGCGTACTCCAGCGGCAGCTCCTTGGAGACCGGGTTAGCAAAGCCGTTGACGATCATGGTGCGGGCCTCTTCCTCCGAGATGCCGCGGCTCATCAGGTAGAACACCTTGTCGTCGCCGATGCGGCCGATGGTGGCCTCGTGGCCGATGTCGACGTTCTTGGCGCGGATGTCCATAGCGGGGATGGTGTCGGAGCGGCTCTGGTCATCGAGCATGAGCGACTGACAGCTCACGGTTGCCTTGGAGCCCTCGGCCTTGGGTGTCGCCACGATGGAGCTGCGGAAGGTCTGGATGCCGCCGCTCTTGGAGATGCCCTTGGTCTCGACGGTCGCCGAGGTCTCGGGCGCGTTGAGCACGACCTTGCAGCCGGTGTCGAGGTTCTGCCCGGCGCCGGCGAAGGTGATGCCGGTAAAGCTCGAGCGGGCGCGGCGGCCGTTGAGCACGCTCATGGGATAGAGGTAACCTACGTGGCTGCCGAAGGAGCCGCTGATCCATTCGATGTCGCCGTCCTCGTCCACGCGCGCACGCTTGGTGTTGAGGTTGTACATATTCTTGGACCAGTTCTCGATGGTCGAGTAGCGCAGGTGCGCACGCTTGCCCACAAAGAGCTCCACGGCGCCAGCGTGGAGGTTGGCCACGTTGTACTTGGGAGCGGAGCAACCCTCAATGAAGTGCAGGTCGGCATCGTCCTCGACGATGATGAGCGTGTGCTCAAACTGGCCGGCACCCTTGGCGTTGAGGCGGAAGTAGCTCTGCAGCGGGAAGTCGAGCTTGGTGCCCTTGGGCACGTAGACAAACGAGCCGCCCGACCATACGGCGCCGTGCAGGGCCGCAAACTTGTGGTCGGTGGGCGGGATGAGCGTCATGAACTTCTCGTGGACGAGCGGCTCCCACTGCGGATCGTGCAGGGCCTCCTCGATGCCGGAGTAGACGATACCCATCTTGGACGCCGTGTCCTGCATGTTGTGGTAGACCAGCTCGGAGTCGTACTGTGCGCCGACGCCCGCCAGATAGCTGCGCTCGGCCTCGGGGATGCCCAAGCGCTCAAAGGTGTTCTTGATGTCGTCGGGCACCGACTCCCAGTCGTGCTTTTGGTCGGTGTTGGGCTTGACGTAGGTGACGATGTTGTCCATGTCCAGGCCCTCGATGGAGGGGCCCCACGTCGGGTCGGGAAAACGGTTGAAGATCTCGAGGGACTTTAAGCGCAGGTCGAGCATCCACTGCGGCTCGTCCTTCTTGGCGCTGATCTCGCGCACGATGTCGGGCGTGATGCCGGCGTCGAGGCGCTCGAATCCCTCCTCGCCATAGGTGAAGTCGTAGAGGCTGCGGTCGATGTCCGCGACCTCGGTGCGGTTCTTGGTCATTACGTCGCCCCTTTACGCCTGCTGCTCGGCAGCGGCGGCCTCGGCCTGGGCGCGCTGCTCGGCGGCCTCGCGCTCGAAGGTCTCAAAGCCGTTCTTGTCGATCCAGGGGATGAGCGAGGCGTCGTCCTCGCGCACGATGTGGCCCTTGACCATAACGTGGACGCGGTCGACATCCAGGTGCTCCAAGATGCGCGTGTTGTGCGTGATGATGAGCATGGAGCCGTCGCAGCTCTTGCGGTAGGCGTCCATGCCGTGGCTGACGGTGGACAGAGCGTCGACGTCCAGGCCGGAGTCGGTTTCGTCCAGGATGGCGAGCTTGGGCTGCAGCAGCAGAAGCTGGAGCATCTCGACCTTCTTCTTCTCGCCGCCCGAGAAGCCTACGCCCAGCTCGCGGTTGAGGTAGGCGGTATCCATGTTGAGCTCGGCCGCGAGCTCCTTGACGCGACGGCGGAACTCCTTGCCTTTCATCTCCAGGCCGGGGCGGCCGGCAATGCTGGCGCGCAGGAAGCTCGACAGCGGCACGCCGGGGATTTCGACCGGAGCCTGGAAGCTCAAGAACAGGCCTGCGCGGGAGCGCTTGTCGGTGGTGAGCTCGGTGATGTCCTGGCCGTCAAAGACGATGCGGCCGTCATTGACGGTATAGACGGGGTCGCCCATGACCAGGTGGCCGAGGGTGGACTTGCCGGCGCCGTTGGGCCCCATCAGCACGTGGGTCTCGCCGGCGGCGACGTTAAGGTTGACGTTGTGGAGGATGGTCTTCTCGTCCACGGAGGCGGTCAGGCCTTCGATGGAAAGCAGCGGATTTGCGCTCATGCTGTCCCTCTCTGTATATGGTGTACTCATAGGTGTACTAAACCCTAGGAATCTTCTCGGAATAAAGTTACTATGGGTTCTGCGTTAGTCAAGGGAAAACCCGACTAATCCACTCGACTTTTTAGATGTGGGACATAATAATCAGGTTTGTTTGCCCCGCGTGCATGGGATTTGGGACAAACAAGCCTGATTTTGTCCCAGGATCAACGGGAGGGTAGGTATGCTCATTTCTTCTAAGGGCCGCTATGCCCTCCGGTTAATGATCTATATCGCGGCGCTGGGTGACGCCGAGGGCAAGATTGCTTTGCGCGAGGTTGCCGACCGTGAACATATCTCGCAAAAGTATTTGGAGCAGCTGGTTCGTCCGCTTATGAAGGCGGGCCTGCTTAAGAGCGTGCGCGGCAAAGGCGGTGGCTACATGATGGCCAAGGACCCCGCCGAGGTGCGTGCTGGCGACATCCTGCGCGCTGTCGAGGGCAGCACGGCGCCCGTGGCGTGCGACGGCATCGACAACAGCTGCACCCGCAGCGATTTGTGCTCGACCGTCAAGTTCTGGCGCGGCCTGGACGACGTGATCGAAAAGTACGTCGACGGCGTGACGTTGGCCGACCTGGCCGCCGTCCCCGAAATCAACTTTGACATTAAGCTGTAGGGGTGCAAATGGCATCTCTCGACAAGGTGTACAAGCAAATCGAAGTTTTTGCTCGGGAATGTGACGCCGAGAAGGTCGTATTGTTTGGTTCTCGTGCTCGAGGCGACAACTTGCCCAAGAGCGATATTGACATCGCCGTAGCAGGTTGCCGGGATTTCGGCCGTTTCTCATATTTGATCGAGGAACATCTTGATACTCTTTTAGATGTAGATGTCGTCAATCTCGACGAGTCCCTATCGCAGCAATTGCTCGATGAGATTGCCAGGGATGGTGTGATTCTGTATGAAAAAATATGAGAACTTTGTTAGCGCCTTGGCGAATCTTGAGGATGCGCCCAATCAGGATCTCAACAATGATTTTGTTCAGAGTGGATTAATTAATAAGTTCAATCTTCAATTTGAACTGAGCTGGAAGCTCCTTAAGCGTCTGCTCGAGTATGAGGGCGCCACGCTTGCCGCGTCGGGGTCTCCTCGTGCCATCTTGAAGGAGTCGTACCGATTCTACGACTTTATTGATGAGGCAGCCTGGCTAGACATGCTCAGAGACCGCAATACGAACGTCCATATCTATGACAACAAGCTCGCTCAAGATTTGATTCAGCGTATCCTGAACGTCTATATCCCCGCTTTCTGTCAGTTGAGAGACGGGCTGATGGGACGCTACGGCGATCTTCTTCTGGTGCCCGACGACCAGTTTGTTTAATTCCTTTAGATTTCGCGGATTTCGCGGAGGGTTGTTGCCGTTTACCGAGGGGTTGTTGTGCAACAACGGGCGAGCTGCAATACTTACTCTTATCTTTGCAAACTGCACTTTAACTACACCAATGCAGGGAGGATCTTATGCAGCCCAAGCATTCTGCTATTGTCGCGGGCCTGACGCTGGCGCTTTCGTTTGGCGCCGTTTCCGCGCCGGCACCCGCCGCTGCCGAGGAGCCCACGCCGGGCGTTGCCTCGAATGCGACCGATATCGATAAGGGTCTCTATACCCAGCAGTCCTTCTCGGGCGTGCTGAGGTCGGTCCAGGGCGTTTCGTTTGTTAACGTGACCACCGAGATGAAGTACTTTACCAAGTACGAGAGCCATGGCAACTATAACCAGGGCTTTTCGTATGGCGACGGCTATAACGCGCTGGGCTATTACCAGTTCGACCGTCGATGGTCGCTCATTCCGTTTATGAAGCAGGCCTACAACTACAACCCCGAAAAATACAGCATGCTCAAGGATGCGATTGATCGCGGCAGCGAGATCTCCAACGCGAGCAATGCCATGTACGAGAACGGCCAGCTCACCGAGCTGGGCCATATCGCGCAAGATGCCTTCCAAGGTGCGTACAACACCGATCCTGTTGAGTTCTCAGCACTTCAAGATGCCTATGCCTACAACTCGTACTATGCGGTGACCGAGGCGTGGCTCAAGAGTGGCTTGGGCATTGATGTTTCGGGCCGCGCCGATTGCGTTAAGGGCATGGTGTGGAGTATCACCAACATGTGCGGCACCGGTGGTTGCAGGGACTTCTTCCGCTGGGCAAACCTTTCTAACAGTATGACCGACCGCGAGTTTGTGACGGCGCTCTCCAACAGCGTGGTCAATAACGTGGCGACCAAGTATTCGAGCCAGCCCCAGTATCATGAGGGCTGGAAGAATCGTTATAAGAATGAGCTGAAGGACTGCTTGGTTTATATCGCTGAGGACGAGGCTGCCGCCGCGACGCCCGTGCAGCCCGAGCCCTCGCCGGCGCCCTCGCCGACGCCTGATTCGAATGACGACTCGAGTGACGATGCCAATGATGACAGGATGGATGCGCCCTCGACCGATGCTGACGGTAATGGCTCTGCTGGTGGCACTACCAACGACGGCTCTACCTCGAACGGCTCCGATTCGAACGGCTCTGCTGCGGGCGATTCGTCTTCAAGCTCTGCCGGCAATACGGACAGCGCCGCTTCTGGTTCGACCGACGCTGACACCTCTAACTCATCCACCGGCTCGAGCGATTCGTCCGCTGACACCGGCTCTAACAAAGGCTCTGGCTCTGCCGCAACCCCTGATTCCGATGTTTCCAAGGACAACTCGAATAAGGCACCGGACGCTCCCGTTGCTTCGCCGGACAAGAAGCCTTCTTTCTCCGTGCAGCTTGGTTCTACGCTGGGCTCTTCGCTGATGGCTGGTGTCAATAACGGCTCGACCCAGAACAAGGACAACTCTGATCAGGTTTCCACGGAAAAGACCGAGTCCGATAAGGGTTCTAGCTCTGATGAGAAGGGCGACAAGTCCGCTCAGGAGAAGGACGATGGCAAGAAGTCTGAATCTGAGGCGAAGGACGAGAACAAGGACAAGACCGAGGACGGAAAGCAGCAGGGCGAGGACAGCGGTAAGGGCAGCACCGACAACCAGGTCCAGGAGCAAAATGACTCCAAAACGGTGACCACCACGACCACGACGACTACAACGACCAAGTCCTCGGGCGGCAACATGCCCAAGACGGGCGATCTGATTGTGATGGCGAGCCTTGCCAGTGCAAGCTTGGCCACGCTGGGTGCCACGTCTATCGTAAGTGGTAAGCATAAGCTCGATCAGCAGAAGAAAACTTCTGGGGAGGACGGTTCGGAGGAGTAATCTTCCAGATCGTTTTCTATAAGAGTTTGGGACGGGGTCCGGTGCGGCGGCATCGGACCCCGTTTTTGTTGTGCAACGATTTGTTATGCCCCCTCGGGGGCATGTTGCTACCGTTGCCCGAAACGTTTACATGTCGATATTGTTGCGCTCTACCCGCTCGTTACAATGGGCATCGTGCTGCGTTAGAGGGAGAACTTACGGTGTCTGAACAGGCGAATTATGGTGTTGCTCATGCGTTTGGTGCACGGTTGCTCAATCATGCGGGTAACGCAGCTCTGCCGGTTGATGTACACGACTTTTCTGATGCAATCAATTGGTGTTTACTCGTCGATAAGACTATGTTTATTGCCGATATATTGGACAGCGAAGCACCTGTTGCGCTTTGTTGTCGGCCCAAGGGTTTTGGCAAGAGCATGAATCTATCGATGCTCAAATGCTATTTGGAACGATCTGATCACCGACGGCCGGATCGAAGCCCGTTCGTCGGCACCCAGATTTGGCAGGCGGGCGGTGGTCGCTTTCGTGATGAGTACGCGTGCTATCCCGTCATCTTGCTCGATTTTTCTGCTGCCGCTGCGAGGCGCGACGCCGATGCTGCGGCGGCTATTCGCAGCGCTGTCGCGAACGAGTGCGCCCGATTGCTGCCGCTGCTTGCCGCGCCTGATCTGTCAAGACGTGAGGTTCGTCTTATCGAGAGGGCGGCGCGTGGGGTGGCCAGCGATAGGGAGATCGATGCGGCGCTTGGCGTGCTTATTAAGCTGCTCCAGACAGCTTTCGATGAGCAGGTTGTTCTTCTGATAGACGACTACGACGTGGTGTGTCCAAATGGTTTGGACGCTAAGGACGACGGTGGCGTGGATTTCCTAGAGTCGCTCAGCCGGATGTTGTTTGACACCATTGCCGATGCCGGCGACTCGTTGCGATTGACGTGTCTGATGGGCGAGCGCCCCGGTCATGCCGAGTTTGCGTTGTCCCAACGTGGGGTTTCCTATCGGTCGGCGACAGCGTTGTCGAGTTGGTGTGATCGATGGTTCGGTTTTTCGGACGACGAAGTCCAAGTGCTGTTGGATTGCATCGGTCGCAACGGCTGTCTGGATGACGCGCGTGAGTGGCTCGAGGGCTATCTGTTTGGTGGTTTTTATTGCTCGAGCCCGGAGCGCGTGGTGGACTACGCACAGCGCGATTGCGTCGCGCCCGTTCGGGCGGATCTGTATGGTTACGCCGACCGTCTGAGCGCATGCGTCGGTGACTGGAATCTCATGCGCCTGTCCGCATTGTTCGATTTGGTTGAGCCGCATGGGTTTATTGAGGCGCCAGTGCATGTGCATGCCGAGGAGGTCGATGCCGCCAAGCCCGAAGATATCTGGACTGCGCTGTATCTGTCTGGATTTCTTACGACGGACATGACAGGGCATTCGGAGGACGGCGCGTGCCTTCGTTCCCTGCGCCTGCCTAACAACGAAGTGCGTCAGGCGCTCCGTCTTGTAATTCTGGAATGGTTTGAGTGCGCCGTTGAGGACGTTGGAGTTATCGACTCGTTCCATGACGGGTTGTGTCGAGGAGACGAGGACGCTGTAAAGCAAGCTTTGAGCTGTGCTATCGGCGATCTGGGCATCGATGTGGACAAATCAGATATGCCGACAGCCTATCATCTGGCGCTGCAGGGGCTTTGCTTTGGACTGTCCGGCTATTGCAATCCCAGCTCCAAGCGAAGTGGCGTCTCGGATCGCTGGGATATCCAGGTGATTCCCACCGGTCGGGTGTTTGACGTGGCCGACACGCTCGGCATGCTCGATGAGCGACCGCTCATTACGATCAACATGTTGTATGACCCTGGCGTCGATGCCCTGGGCCTGGAACTGTTAGCGGTTCAGGCGCTGCTCGACATAGAGCGCGACGGCATCGATGATATCCGCGTGCCGCGCCCCGCCGTCGGGCGCATGCGTTGGGGCTTTGGTTTTGACGGTCAGCGTGTGTCCGTGGTGTGTCAACGACTGTAGCGGCGGGCGAAAGCCCTTTACTACTCGGCGTCCTTCAGGGGCGGCATGGGCTTCCAGTTGGGATCCTTAACGATCTTGCGTGCGTCCTTCATGCCACGGCGCAGCGCCGGAATACCGGTCTTAAAGCATTTGTCGACTGCTGCCAGACGAATGAACTCCTTGCAGAAGGTCGCGGCATTGCCCAGACGGAACAGCACGGGGTGGTAGTCGCCGTAGATCTGCATGTAGCGTGCCAGATAACCGCGGTTGCGCATGATGTAGTAGCGGTTGGTGTCGCTCGTGGAGTTGAGCTGGCGCTTGCCGGCGATATCCCAGTTAGAGACGGCGCGGGCGCGCTTGAGCACCACGTCGGCAACCACGGCGGCGGGGAAGTGCTGGCTGGCCACGTAGCCGTAGCAGGCATCGTCGCCGTAGATAAAGAAGCGCGCGTCGGGCAGGCCAATCTTGTCGACCACGCGGCGCGAGAACATGCCGCCCTCAAAGCACAGTTGGTTCATGGTGCGGTAGCCCTCGGGTCCCAAATCCCACTTGGCGATGGGGTTAGGGATGCCGAGCGAAAGGATGAGCTGGTACTGCCAAAAGAAGGCGCCGCCGTCAAAGTCCAGGCGCGAACCCTGAATGACGTCGTAACGGTCGGTCCACTTGGCCAAGCGCTCGATGCCTTCGGGGATGACGAGCACGTCGTCGTCCATCACCCAGAACCACTGGGCGCCCAGGTCGTAGGCGCATTTGGTGCCGGCGGAGAAGCCACCCGCGCCGCCACCGTTTTCAAGCTGCGGCGCGTATATAACGCGGTCGGTGCCACCCTGTGAATCGGGCTGGTCGGTGTCGATGCCCCACAGGTTGGCGAGGCGCTCGTTAAATGCGGTGCACATGGCCTCGGTCTCGCGGGAATTCTCGTTATCGACAATCACGATGCGCCAGGGCGTTGCCGTGAGCTCGGTCATGGAGTCGAACAAGTTGGCCAGGAGTTCCTGGCGCTTGTACGTGACGACAACGATGGCGAGCTTATCGATGGGGGCGGGAAGGGTTGAAGGCATGGGGCAATATATCCTTTCACGCGCGGCGCACGAGCGCTGCGCGGAAGCTATCGAATACGTCCTTGGGACTGTCCTATTGTAAAGGCTCGGCGCACCTTGACGGCAAGCTTTGAATAAAACGCAGGAACCTGCCACGGGCCCGCCGCATGACGTGCGGCTACTTTGCCCGTAAGAGGCTCCATAGATTATATAAACGCCCGCTGGCGCGCTGACCCTTTGATACCATGAAACGACAGGTATTTCCTAAGGAGCACATTTGTCTACTAACGCCTCTGGCAGCCCTGTTCTGTCGCTGCTTATTCCCATTTACAATGTTCAGCGCTACCTGCGCGAGTGTCTCGATTCCGCCCTGGCGCAGACGCTCAAGGATATTGAGATCATCTGCATTAACGACGGGTCGACCGACAACTCGCCGGCGATTATCCGCGAGTATATGGAGCGCGATGGGCGCGTCAAGATGATCGACAAGGCCAACAGCGGCTACGGCGACTCGATGAACCACGGTCTGGAGATGGCGCGTGGCAAGTACGTTGGCATCTTGGAGTCCGATGACTTTATGGCGCCCGACGCACTCGAAAAGCTTGTCTCGGCCGCCGATAGCAATAATGCCGACTTTGCGAAGGCGAACTTTGATTTCTACTGGTCTAAGCCCGAGGAGCGCCGTTCGCTGCACGAGATGTTTAAGGCAAGGGATTGTGGCAAACCGGTGCATCCCAGCAATACGACGCAGTTCTTTAAGCAAAAACCGTCGATTTGGTCGGCCGTGTACCGTCGTGATTTTCTTGAGCGCAACGGTATCAAGTTCCTGCCGACTCCGGGGGCATCCTTTCAGGACACGTCATTTGCCTTTAAGGTGATCGCGTGTGCCGAAAAGGCTATTTACCTGCATGATGCCGTGTTGTCGTATCGCCAGGACAACGAGAATTCCTCGGTCAATTCTTCGGCTAAGGTCTTTTGCGTCAATACCGAGTATGCCGAGATTGAGCGTTGGATTCGAGAGGATTATGCCCGCGACCACGCAAGTGATGACGTCGCGCGCATGCTCAAGTTCAATCAGCTCATTAAGTACGATTCGTACATGTGGAACTACGTGCGCTTGGCGCCTAAGTTCTATAAGGAGTTCCTGGTGCAGATGGCTAAGGAATTTCAGGCGGCCTTGGACGCGGGGGACTTTTCGCTTGATGACCTCAAGCCGTGGAAGCGCGCGAATCTCGCTGCCATCCTCAAAGATCCTGAGGGCTGGGTTGACGATCATCCGAGTTTTGCGACGGATGGTGCCTTGGGGCGTGCTAAGTATTACGCCTCGGTTGGAGGCCCAGGCGTGGTCGCCGCCTTCCTCATCGAATCGCTGAGGGGGTAGGTTGGCATGGGAGAGACTTTGACCCCCAAAGCTACCATTGTCGTCCCCGTTTACAACTCTGCGCGCTCCATTCAGCGATGCCTCGATTCGCTGTTGGCCCAGTCCGAGTGCGCGATTCAGGTTGTCTGCGTCAACGACGGTTCGACTGATGATTCGTCGAACGTGTTGCACCAGGTCGCGCAGGCCGACGATCGCGTACTGGTGATTGACCAGGAAAACGCGGGCGTCTCGTGTGCTCGAAATGCCGGTATCGATGCCGCCGAGGGCGAGACCGTCTTTTTTGTGGACGCCGACGATTACATCGATGCCCAGACGGTCGAGCGCGTACTGCATGCCATGGAGTCTGCAGATGTCGAGGCCGCCGTTTTTGGCGGCGTCTGTGAACCAGCCGATGCTGCCCCCAAACGCGTTCAGCAGCTCATGAGCCCCAAAGCTGGTACCTTCGGCGCCCGTGATCCCCAACTGCTGTTTCATTCGAATGCGCAGCCCTATGCCTGCCGTGCGGCTTTTTCGCGCGAGCTGCTCAATCGCGAAGGCATTCGCTTCGCCCCCGGTTTGGCTTTGGGAGAGGACGTCGTCTTCCAATTTGCGGCTTATGCGCTTGCCCGCAAGACCGTCGTCATGCCGGACAAGTTCTACCACTACGTGATGGAGAGCGAATCGGCGACGCACGAGTTCAACAGTGCCGAGGCTCGCGCCAAAAAGCTTGACGCCCACATGAGGATGCTCGAGGAAGTCTTGGAGGACTGGGCGGCCTACGGTCTTTTGGACCTGTGCCCCGGCGAGCTGATAACTTGGTTTTTGGACCTCATTGTGTTCGACCTGGCGCGCTTGGATGCCGATGACTTCCATCGCGTGGCGGCTCGCGTCAACATGGACCTCACGACGTTTTTGGGAACGGAGTGGGCGGATATGCCTGCTAAGGGCGCCGTTCGCCGTGTCGCCCATAAGCTCGTTGTGGCGACCTCGGGCGTTTCGATGGCAGACGCCACGTTGTTCTATCTTTCGACCCGTGGTCTCAAGGCCTGCCTGGAGCGCTTTCTCTAGTTCCAAGCGCTGCCGCCCGCCGCAACTCGGCTGCTAAAATAACCCTGTTACACGCTATTCAACAGGAGGTTCTCTTGCAGAACTCTGATACCCCTAAAGTTTCGCTGCTTGTTCCCATCTGCAATGTTGAGCGCTACCTGCGCGAGTGCCTCGATTCCGCCGTGGCGCAGACGCTCAAGGACATCGAGATCATCTGCATCAACGACGGCTCCACCGATAGTTCGCCAGATATCATCCGCGAGTACATGGAGCGCGACCCCCGTGTAAAGATGATCGACAAGGCCAACAGCGGCTACGGCGACTCGATGAACCGCGGCCTGGAGATGGCGCGCGGCGAGTACGTGGGCATCCTTGAGTCCGATGACTTTATGTTTGAGGATTCGCTCCAAAAGCTGGTCGCCAAGGCCGATGCTGAACATGCCGATGTGGTAAAGGGCGACTTTTACCTGTATTGGTCCACGCCCAGCGAACGCCGTGAGCTGTTTGGGATCATCGACGAGCATATGACGGGCGCCGCTTATCGCCCCGTCGATCGCCCGGGCATCTTCTACCG
Source organism: Collinsella sp. AM40-7AC (assembly GCF_003468125.1). Classification (NCBI taxonomy): domain Bacteria; kingdom Bacillati; phylum Actinomycetota; class Coriobacteriia; order Coriobacteriales; family Coriobacteriaceae; genus Collinsella; species Collinsella sp. AM40-7AC. Next base: position 87,092 of record NZ_QSGK01000010.1, read on the forward strand.
CAAACCTTCCATTTGGTCGGCTATCTATCGGCGCGAGTTCCTCAACGACAATCAGATTCGGTTCCTTCCCACGCCGGGTGCTTCGTATCAGGATGCGGGTTTTAACTTTAAGGTCTGGGCATGCGCCGAGCGTGCCGCGTTTATTGCGGACCCCATTTTGTGCTATCGCCAGGATAACGAGAAGAGCTCCGTTAATTCGCCTAACAAGGTGTTTTGCGTGTGCGACGAATATGCCGAGATGCAACGCTTTTTGGATGAACGCCCCGAGCTTAAGGCTCAGCTTCAGGGCATTTTAATGCGCATGAAGGTCGATACGTACCGTTGGAATGATGAGCGCCTGGTCGATGAGTTGCGCGAGCAGTTTTGGGAGAAGGCCTCTCCCGAGCTCAAGTCCGATTGGGATGCCGGTCGCTTTGACCTGTCGCTGTTCGATCCGCGTGGCGAGACCGACTTGCGCCTGATGGTCAAGTCGCCCCGCGCCTATATCGATTCGCGCTTTGGCTTTAAGAAGCCGGGCAAGATCAATACGTTTAAGCACTACTTCAAGATCGGCGGGCTGCCGCTGGTCTGGCGCGTGCTGACGTATCAGCGCACCTACGGTGATAATCCGCACCCCGATGACGTTCCGGTCGCACAGTAGGAGCACTTGACTATGGCTACCCCCAAGATTTCCGTTGTCGTTCCCATCTATAACGTGGAGGAGTGCCTGGCCTGGTGCCTGGACTCCCTGCTTGCGCAGGACATGCCCGATTGGGAAGGCGTGCTGGTCAACGACGGCTCGCCGGACGGCTCGCGCGATATCGCGGCTACCTATTGCGAAAAGGACGCGCGCTTTACGCTGGTCGATAAGGAGAACGGCGGCCTGTCGAGTGCGCGTAATGCAGGCATCGCCGCGTCCACGGCGTCTATCGTTGCGTTCTTGGATTCCGATGACCGGTTTACGCCCGATGCATGCCGCGTGATCGTCGATGCCTTTGAGCGCGAGGACTGCGTTGTTTTGACCTTTGGTGCGAATCCGTATCCGCTGGAGGCGGGGTATCCGTGGCTTAACTATGTGCTGAGCCCGCGCGATGTGTCGTTTGAAGGCTATAGCTCTGACCTGCTGTTTAAGGAAGCATCTCGCCCCTTTGCATGGCGCACCGCCTGCAAGCGTGAGTTTTTGCTGGGTAACGGGATCGTGTTCGACGAAACCGTCAAGTATGGCGAGGACCAGGTCTTCGATTTTGCCGTGTACGGTCGTTCGCGTAAGACCGCGCTTGTCTCGAACAAGCTGTATGACTACCGTGTCGCGCGCAAGGGCTCGCTTATGGACACTATGCGCTATGACGACGAGACGCGACTGCTGGAGCACGTGAAGATTTACTCCGCGGTGATGGCTGACTGGCAGCGCGACGGTCTCGATGTACAGCATGCCGAGGACCTGGCGTACTTCCTCTGCGATCTGGTGCTGTACGATGCGCTCAGGTTGCTGGGTTCGGACTGCGGCAAGGTGTTTGCCGCCGTTGCCACGGCGCTTGCCGGTTCTGCCGTGGGCAGCGATGCTGCGCTCGCACAATGCGCTCCTTCTGTTGCCGCTATGGTGCGTGCGGCGCTTACCAGCAAGGCCCCCAATGCCCGTGAGTGCAAAAAGCTCATGTTCGATTACGACGTCTTGAGGTTTGGGTGTCTGGGTGCCTGCAAGCGCATGGCAGCGAACGCCCTGGGAAAGCGAGAAGTGTAGATGAGTATCAAGCGTTTGGCACTTTGCCGCAGTCAGGGCCGTCTGTTTGTGCTGCTTCGTTTTGCCGGTCAGGATGTCGCCGCGCTTATTGAGCGGGAGGGTTCTCAAGCGTTTGCCCATGCGACGACGAGCGGTTCTTCTGTGCCGTCGCTGGCGTTCCCGGTCGATCATGGCCGTGTACTGGCGCTTTGCCCTTCCGTTTCCGATTACGAGCGCGAGCTCGCCGTCTTGGCGCTTCCCTTTCTGGACGGCTCTACGATTGACGTCACATTTGCATCCGGTGACCAAAGGTTGGGCTCCATTCGCCTCGATAGCCGCGTGGCCAAGCTGGAATCCAAGATTAACTACAAAGCTAAGCCTGCGCTGTGTGCGCTTATCCGCGATGCGCAGCGTGGCGAACACTGCGGCCTCTACGAGATCGATGCCATTCGCTATTTGCCGGCAGACGCCGGCGCGGTGTGGCGCTATGAGGTTACCTGGGCGGGAGACCCCCAGTGCGCACCTGAGCTCCTGATCTTCGATACGCATATGAACGCCATCGATGCCACCGTGCATGTGTTTGAATCGCAGTTCGATGTGCCGCAGCAGAACGGATGCCGTGTCAATAAAACGTATCTGAGCGTAGAGATGCCTCGGGATATACGAGATTTTGTCGCGATTGTGAGCGATCCCACGGGCCTAATCCAGAGCGGTTTTTGCGCCATGGATGGTCGCCTGTACAACGGCATGGTTGACGACAGCTGGAACCGCATGAAGGACGCGCGTGCAGACGACGCAGCTTATCGACGTTGGTTTGAGCAACATCGCGCAAAGCCGGGCGATATGGCGTGCCAGCGTGTCGCTTCGGCGGCCTTTGCCTATAGGCCGCTCGTGAGCATTGTGGTGCCGTGCTACAAGACTGATCGGGTCTACCTGCGCGAGCTGCTGGACTCGGTGCTAGCCCAGAGCTATGACAACTGGGAATTGCTCCTTATGGATGCCTCGCCTGAATGGGATGCGGTGGCCAATCTTGCGGCGGATGCCAATGACGAGCGCATCCGTCGCATCGAGCTTCCCGGCAACGGCGGCATTGTGGTCAACACCAACGCTGGTATTGAGCAAGCGACGGGCGACTACATCGCGTTCTTGGACCATGATGACATCCTGGAACCGGACGCGTTATTCCACTATGTTGCCGCGTTGAACAAGGCTGCCGAGGGCGAGCGTCCCCAGGTCCTGTTCTGCGACGAGGACATGTTCCAAAAAATGGGGGAGTGGGGCCAGCCGGTCTTTAAGACTAAGCTCAACGTCGACCTGCTCTATAGCCATAACTGCGTGACGCATTTTCTGATGGTGGAGAAGGCACTCATCGACCGTATTGGCATGTCGCCGGAAGACGTCGCGGGCGCCCAGGATTACGACCTTACGCTTCGCTGCCTTGCGGCGGACGCGCGGTTTGAGCATGTTGCGCATGTGCTGTATCACTGGCGCGTGCATCCGGGATCGACCGCCGATGGCTCTGCCGATAGCAAGCCGTATGCTATTGAAGCCGGTCGTCTTGCGCTGCAGCGCCACTTTAACGCGCTGGGCATTTGCGGAACGGTTGAGGATACCGAGACGCCGTTTGTCTACCGCATGCGCTATGCGCTGCCGGAGCCTGCGCCGCTGGTGAGCATTGTGATTCCCACCAAGGATCACATTGAGACGCTTGACGCCTGTGTGATGTCGATCGCCCGGAAGGCAACGTATGCCAACTACGAGATTGTCTTGGTGGAGAACAACAGCGAAGCCCCGGAGACGTTTGCGTATTACGAAACCCTGCCGGAACGCGTGGCTGCGGCATCCGAAGGCAAGGGTATCGCGCGCGTTGTGTACTGGCCGGGTGAGTTCAATTACTCCCAGATCATTAACTTTGGCGTGGAGCATGCCAAGGGTGATTACCTTCTGTTGCTGAACAATGATACTGAGGTCATAAGCCCCGACTTTATCGAAGAGATGATGGGCTATCTGCAGCGTCCCGATGCGGGCGTGGTGGGCGCCAAACTCTACTTTGCCGACCATCTGGTGCAACACGCTGGCATATTGGTTGGTGTGCGTGGCGCACTTGCCCATGCCAACCAGGATTTCTCGGCAAAGCGCGAGGGCTATCTTGCCCGCGCCGTACGTCCGGGTAACTTTAGCGCCGTAACAGGTGCCTGTCAGATGGTGCGACGCGACGTATTTGAGCAGGTCGGCGGCTACAACGAGGAATTTGCCGTCGGTTTTAACGACGCTGACTTTTGCCTGCGCGTGCGGGAAGCTGGCTACCGCACCATCTTTACGCCCTATGCCGAGCTGTACCACTACGAGTTCACCTCGCGCGGCAGGGAAGAGGCCAACGAGGAGAAGCTGCGCCGTTGGAAACGCGAACAGGCACTGTTCACGCAGCGCTGGCCGGAGTTTTTCTTGACGGGTGATCCATGGTTGGGGCCTAACTTGTCTTCCGAGAGTGAGTACTTCTCGCTTTAGACAATGGTTGTTAGAAGGCCCTCAGCTTGACTTCGCCATGAGTTGGGAAGAAGGCAGCGTTTAGGCTATTTGTTAGTTTACATTACGAGGTTGATTTTCAATCTCAACGCAACAGCCTGAACGGGCCCCGCGT
>NZ_QSGK01000011.1:0-81421 GCF_003468125.1 Collinsella sp. AM40-7AC
AAACGCGGGGCCCGTTCAGGCTGTTGCGTTGAGATTGAAAATCAACCCATATAACGGATGTTCATTTCTGTAAACCGCCTCGCTCTCCCCCGCCGCTCCCTCACTTGTTTTGTTACATGTGTTGAATACCATCCCGTACGGACAAAATCTCACGCAGGGCGGTTAAGACAGTGGCGTCCATGCCACCAGAGAAAATAGAAGAAAGGAAAGAGAAGCAGTCGGCGATTACTCGCACGAAGCGAGCAGCTTCTCAAGATCACACTCCAATGCCTCACGCTCCTCAACGTCCATCACTGCAAGGGCGACACGCATCAGGGACACCTCGGCGGCAAGCTCCTTAACCTGGTCGGGGCGTTTGCTAAAGTGGTCGTAAATCCGCAGGGCCTCCCCGGCCGCCAGGTACTGCCACTTTTCCAACGAAGGCTTTTCGGACCTGCTCATGGCATCGACCCACTCGCCAAGACCCTGAAAACCGTTGCCCGTAGTCGTGCCGTTCATAACCACATCGAGCGGGCTCAGCAAGCAATCGGGCGTTTTTTTGTACACCAATTTGGTGAGCGTAAGCACCTGGGCAAGGTTGCGATACTGTTCCTTGTCGGCATAGAGCACGTCGTTGTAGCAGGCGCAGGCCTTAAGCAGCTCGTGGGCGGCAATGCGCTCCGGCCCATCAAACGGAACGCCGCGCAACAACACCCCAGCAAGATCGAATGCCTTGCCGCCCTGCACGATCTTGTCGAGCGCCGAGCCGTCCACCAAATCCGCCAGCCAAGCAAACTCAGGCTGATACGGCTTATGCTCGTCCTCGTCCTCATGCTCCATCCAGTTGCTCACCAGCGCAAGGGCTTCAATCTCTCTCCCGTTCAGAAAGGGCGAATTCTTCCCCATCTCTTCCCGCAAAAATCCCCGCGGCTCATGAGAGTGCTCGTACGCAACCGCAAGCTCCCCGTCGCTCACGACCAAGGTCGCACGGGAAATATAGGTATCTTCCCGCATGTCCCTCCAAGCGTACATCATAAGGGGACGCAGCTGACGGAGCATGCCGCGCGCGCCGGCACCTTCCTTAACCGCGCGCTTCGCCGCAAGGCGAGCAGCATCTGCCGTCAGTTCCATCTTGGCGCCATTTCCCATCATGTTGTTGTACTTGGGCAGGTACTGCTCATACGCAATCTGGACCAGATCGTCCACGCTCAGGGCGTTAAAGTTAATCACCGAGCCAATGCGCCCGCACAGCTCGGACATAATACCCCAAGTCTCAACATCCTCGATGGTCGCACTGTCTCGCAGCTCGTTTGCCGATTTTGCGGCGGTGCGCACGGCGGCGTACGAGGATCCGAAGCCGACCGTGGTGCCAGACTTGTCACCCAGGCGCTTGCGCACCAGAGCGTCCAAGCCCATAAAGGCGCCGCCCAAAATGCAGACAACCTGATCGAGGTTGAGTGTCTTAATAGCCGCACTCTTGGAGGTATCACATTCGAACGGCATCTCCCCGCCTTCCAAAAGCTTAAGGAACGACTGCGATGGACTAAAACTCGATGCAACTTCTCCCCCATCGGGTTCGACACGAACCGCCTTGTCAAACTCGTCAAAGAGCACCAAACAAATTTCACCGGGATTCGCAGCCTGATAGTCCGCGACCTGCGATAGGCAGTTGATCATGCTGGCACCGCGCCAGCCCTCGCCCGTCATGGTGGAGACATCGAACACGAACAGCTTGAGCCCTGCGGCATCTGCCACGGCCTTGATGGTGTGGGTCTTTCCCGTACCAGTGGAACCCATCACCAAAATGGCGGCGGGCGAAAGAACGTCGCGCGGATCGGCGCCGCGTGCCAACATCACGCAGCGGTTGACCTCAAAGCTCAGCGCCGTCACAAAGGCCTCCAAGCTTCCTTCGTGGCCAATAACACTCTGACGCGTCTGCTCCACCAGACGCGAGGGCGCAATTCGAGTGAGCAGGTCCCGGTAGCGATCGATGTTTCGATACTGCTTCTGAGCCATGGGTGTTTTCCTTTCTATATTGGTTTTCTTACCTATGACGTGGCCCCGAGCCCATAAACTCCTACAGTGCCAGCGATGTCGCCGACTCCAGATAGATCACGTTGCCCGGCTGGGTAAAGACCGGAATGTGGTAGAGCAGCTGCAAAATGCCCTGCTTGAGCAGCGGAAACAGTGTGGGATGCAACACTTCGTACATCAGGGCACCAGCCATAAGAGCGGTAAGTACGGCAAGCAGCAAAAGCTTTTGAGCGTCAGAGAATACCGACATGGTCGTTCCTTTCTTTATGCGAGATATTTGGATTGCGTTGTGGGTTAGCGACTCATAGCGATGGCAATGCCAATAACCGCGATAACCACGGGGATCGCAAGCGATGCAAACAGAATCCCGGCAAAAAGGCCCACCACCAGCGCGCACACGATGATGGCCAGCGTGGTGGGTACAAGCGCAAGCAGAGGAGTAACCACGCAGACGGATGCAAAGCGAAGCCCGTGGAACAAGCACTCATGAGGGAATAAAGCCTTGAGGACCCCTTCGACAATTCGCCACTCGACAATCGTTCCGATGGTTAAGACAACAGCCCAAAGCAGGTAATCATTGGCGCGGGAATCCGAAGCCATCTTTCCGGTAACGCCGGCCCACCAATCAAATACGGCGGCATAGCCCAGCAAACAGACAATCGCACAGACGACGGATGCAAATGCGCCGGCACCCTCAATTACACCGAGCAGCTCGCACATGTCGGATTCGCGCCCTCCCGTTAACAACACGATCCATTTGTGGGCAAGCGCCGCAACAAACGCCGCGCCCAGCACAACCCAGTACACCCTAAACGCCACCAGGCGCCATGAATGGAGCGGGATCACCGTGTTGCTCTCGCTAATCTCGAACATAAACCCGCCGAGCCACGTCGTCAGCAAGCACATCATGTCGACGGCGACCACGTAGAGTACAACCGCAAAGACAGTTTGCAGAATCATGCCGAAAATATTCATCGCCGTTGGCTTCTTGGGGGCGTCCGGCTCGATTCTGTACATGTCGCATCCGTTCATTAGCTGTCCTTTCATTGCTGATGACATATTGGTCCGAAAGCCCGTTCATTTTTAGAATTTTTTTTCTAAAAGCTTAACGCAGTTGATACCCCCGTGGGTTAAGCTATAAACACTCAATTTCAAATTCATCGGAGTTGGGCTGATAATATGAATTGACCGCGTCGTGCCATTGCCAACAACGACGCACTCCATATCGCACAACGCATGTCCGAGGAGGCAATCGTGCTTCTGTCTCGCGCAGAACAAGCAAAGCTAGGCCTTTATCATGCCTACAATCAGGATCCAGAGCCTCATAGCAGCGCATTTCTTGCAAACCTGGTTTCCTTTATGGTCTCAAAACTCCAGCCAACGCTAAAAACTCATACGCTTATCGAGCTGTGCTGCCGAGATTTTGAGTTTGCCCAAGATTATGCAAATGGACCCGCATGGTCTATCTGGGGCATCGACCTTAAGGACCCCGAAAGCACCGACTTTAGAACTCGCGGCACATCCGCTGATCCGTCTTTTACATTTACCAAAGCCGATGTCTTTGCCTCAACGCCAGAATCGGGTGCCGTGCCCCGTACCGATGAGCCCACGCTCATCTACTGCAGACCCCCCGAGCAAATCCCCCTCACTCAATTTGAGCCCTCGCTCGAAATTGCAGATGAGCATGTTCGGGATTTCCTTACGTCGAGGGCCCGTCAACTGCAAACACTTGTCGATGTACCAAGCCCGCTTTCGGTCAGCGAATGGTATTACGTTTTTCTCGCTGCTTCCCTTGCGTGTGAACGCCCGGATTCCATTGCGGTCGTACAAGTCTCCAACCGATTGCTCAACCTGGCACGCGCCGCAGACGGGCGCCGCCTGCTCTGCCAGCTTGGACTATTGACAGCGATAGTGTTACTTCCCAATACGATCGCCGCCAATAGCGATGGCTACGCCTTACTATTTCTGAGCGACCGTAAACCCAACGAGCCATATTTCCTCTTTGATGGGCGGTCATTTGACAACAAGCCCATGACAAGCGAGCTCATGCATCAGATCCAAGACTCGATTAGTTATGCTTACGCCAAGACAACCGATGTGACGCATTGGCGTCTCGGCGATCGAGGTGCCGAAAAAATCTGGCCTTTACTTCCCAGTGCTAAAAGCACCTCTTTTGCAGAGGAGTCCTTCGTTCGCTTTGGCAGCGTAGCGGACATACGCCGCGGCATTCCCCGTAGCACTCTTTTAAAGATGCCACAGATGGGTCTTAGCAGAACGGACCGACGAATTGACTGCTACTACCTATCGCTTAAACACTTAGTCGATGGAACGGTTATCGGTTTCGAAGATCTACCCGAGCGCGTATTCGACACGGATATTTACGATATGGGCGATACGGATCCAGGTCTTTTCTATCGTCTCAAACCGCTGGGCGAGTATGAAACCTGCATACTGATCTCACGCTTCGGACCACCATTTAAGCTGACCCTCGTAGTGCCGGGAAGCATGAGGCGCGAGCCGGTGCCTCAGAAACCTCAGTTATGCCCTAAACTCATTGTCCCCTGCGATGTCGTCTTCTGCGCATCCTTTAAAGATGAACTACTAGCACGATTCTTCTTAGCCTACCTGTCATCCGATGAAGGACAGCAGAAACTCTTAGCCTCCTCACACGGAGACTCGCTTGCGCAGCTATCTCCTAAAGACCTGCGAAGCATGACCGTGCCTGTTCCCGGGCAAGCAGAACAGGAGCGCTGCGCGCAAGAGTACGAAGCAAAACAGCGCGCCTACGAGGATGCCCTTAAGCAGGCGGGACATTACGCCGCGAGTAAGGGGACGATGTAACGGCCGGGGTTGACAGGCTGTCCGGACTTTTCCGACAGCCTGTCAATCAGGCGCGCCGATCAGCGCGGCGGCTAAAGATTCTCATCGGACTTCGAGCTAGCTTTGACCGCCTCTTCACCCGCGATCAGGTCCCTAACCGTTATATGCGCACTGTACGTAGCATCCTCAATCTTTTCCATAACATCAGGGTCGCAAGTTCCCCAAATTTCTTTAAGGACTCGAGCCAATCCCCAAGCAGCGCTGAGCAGGACGTCAACATCCTTTAGATCTAAGTGGTTGATCGTAAAGGGACAGTACTCGCGCTCCAGCAGATAGGTGTCAACGGCGTCAATTGCCTCAGCCGCGTACCGCTCAAGATCGGGATGGGGATGGAAGGCGCACAGCGCCTTGTACGGATCGGTCGGCTCAATCCAATACAGCGTTGTCGCATCCTCGCATTTCTCGAGCGGATAACGCTCAACCGCCTTCTCCCAACTTTCATACCAGGGATCGGCATCGCCGTCCGTCATTGACTTGCAAAGATCGATCGCCGCAGAAACAGTCGCACACGAATATCTATAGCTGGCGTCTTTCTTAAACTCATCATTGAGCTCGACGTCGCCAGACAGCTCCGCCTCCATGATCAGGAACGGGCCGTCATCATCCGTAATGTTCATGGGATAGTTGTTGCACTCATAGTTCGGGTACATTTTGTCTCCAATCAACCGTTCGGACACATTAACAAGCAATATCAAAACCGCGCTCACGCGGAGGGCCGTCGTCCTCGCGCCAATCTGCAAGTTTTTCTCATCGCGTGAAAAGAACTTGCGATTTCTGCAAGTTTTTCTCACGCTACGATAAGAACTCGCATGATCGCCCCGCTACCTGCGCCACGAGGCAGCAAGGATAACGGGAATCCCGGCAAGGCACACCACCAGGGCCACGGCTGCGAACGCGAGCGCGATGGCCACGCTCACGACGACATAGGCCACGGCGATGAAGGCCAGCGCCAGCAGGCAGGCGAGCAGCTCGGCCACGTAGCACAGCACCAGGTTCGAGCTCGCGCGCTTCAGCAGGACGTCGGCGAGGCGGACAAGCTCGACGGCAAAGCCGCTGCCGAAATTGCGTCCGGGGCCCTTGGCGAGAAACCACTTGAACAGGCACATCAGGGCGCAGCCCAGCATGATCATGATGGAAACGGCCCATACATTGTGCCCCGACTCAACAAGGCCCTGGTCACCCATCGCACTGCCGTTGATGAGCCAACTCGTTCCATAGCCCATGAACAGCATCGCCAACAGCAAACAAGCGCTCACCGCGGCGAGAAGGCGCGACACGCGCCTGCTGAACACCGGGGCATCGCAGCTGAGCCCAAAACCCTCGCGGACGCGCCAAACGGCATGGTAGGCAGGGTACGCCGCAATGAGCACGGCCACGAGCAGCGACACCCAATCGGACCCGGGCGCCGCCGACGCATACTCCGCAATCGCAGGAACGGGATAGGCGGTGTGGAACGACTCATTCAGGAACAGCGTGACCTCGCCCTTCCAGACGCAATGCGGGGCGGCGACAGAGGCGATGCCGACAATGGCAATCGCGGCAACGGCAGCAAGCAGCGCGCCCTGCACGAGCTTGACGACCTCGCCTTTGGCGGTGCGGGGTGCAGCCTCAACGGCGCTGGACGAAATTAGGATAGAAGTGTTCATGATCTTCCTTTCAGAGAGGCCTGATTGGCTGGCGATTGGGTTTTGGGGTGATTGATGCAAATACAGGGGTTATCTAATTGCCCCAGCAAAACAGCAGGTCAATTTGACCGTTCGTGAAGAAATTGGGCTAGCAGGCGATATCAAGATCGTCGCGGCTCGAGAACTCGGCGCTAGCGACACCACGCGATGGGATGCACGTAAATTCAAACTGGTGAACCGGCGAGACTACCGGATAGTCCTCAGCACCCCACTCAAGCTCAAAGCCCAAGCGGGCAAGCTCCTCACGGCAGTTGTCGAGCATAAGCTCACAAGCGCTTTGACGAGCGCAGGCCTCAATATAGCCAAGCCCACGTGCATCGGAAAGGCAAGCCTTCAGCTCATCACAGATGGTCATAACTTCGCAAACGAGATCTTCGAGTTCATCGCGCCTGGCGGAATTCACCAGTTCAAACAGGGTATCGTCAAACATTTTCCGTCCTCCTTTGGACTTCTTTTTTGCTCGACACCTATTGAACACGACAAAGTGGCACAATAGCACAAGGTTTATTCGATTTTGAAAGTTGTGCAGGTTTAAAAAATATGCAGGGTGCCAATTTAATTACTCTGAACTGGCGCGTTAGAGCTAGCTTCATTCGATTCGGTAGAGACAGCTCTTTATATCTCCGTTGTAAACAACCATCACTTTTAAACCCCAATAAGGATCAAGAATTTGAAGAGGTGGAATTCGAGCAGCATTGGACAGTTAAAGAACTGTTAAACGCGTTGCTAAGAATTGATCTGGAAAAGTTCTATAACGAGCTGTCCTCTTGGTATACCGAGTATCGCGACACCCATGCAGTGCCTGTTCCACACCGTATCTTTTTATCGCTCCAGCGAAAAGCACACCTTCAAGAAGCTCAATACCTCAAAGCCTCAGACTCTAAAACAGCGGCCACGTGTTTTCCTCCGCTATGTTCGGGAATTATTGACGCAGGCGAAAACCTCGACAAATGGCATGCCGAAAAGGCAAATATAACCCGTGAGCTCGGAAAGGCAGTCAAACAATCGCTTGATTCCGCAACAAGCGGCGGTTACTCGGACAGTATCTACCGGCTCTTTTTTAACATTTGTTCCTTGTGCATCGATTCGGCTTATCTTGATGAAATACCCGATGCCTATTTGCCTTCAAGGGTTTTTTCTCTTTGGGCACTAGAGTGCGGGAACATCGCGAAAGTTACTATGCCGGCGCTTGAGCTGCTGAGCAGCTGTAGCACCACTGATTCCACTGCGTCAGACCTAGCCAATTACATTGAAATGGTCTTTGGCCTAAATAGTGGGCCTTTGCTCGCCCGCGGAAGTGAACACTCGATTGTCAATCACCCGATGGCGCTTAAGGCGCCACAAACAAAAAGGGAGTTTTATGAGGCGCACTTCCTCGGTCAATTAACTGAGCCTCAGCTAGCCATCGATATCCATGAGTTGGCAATAGCCGTACTCGGCAACATCATCATTGAGTGTCTTAGTTTATCCAAGAAGATCAACGAAGCCTCTTATCAGGATGACCTAAGCCGTCACGTCTCATTATTCGTGAAGCTGCTTTCCAGCGGGGAATCGATTCTGGATGGCGCAAACCAAATTCGCCGCTTTGGGGAGATAACGTCCTCAAAATGCACGAAACATGCAATCGCCGGCCCGATAGTCCAGAACCTCAAGAGCCTCAACGCTCTGGCGCTCAATCTAATAAATAGCGGGCTTTACAACAAGGTTGAGTTATCGAGGAACTCCGAAAGCACAGTCGGCCTTATGCGGTATATCGTAAATGACGGAAAAGACCTTGTTGTCGATATCAACGACAGCAGGGAGATGCAGAAAGCCCTCCATTTTCAGCATTTGATAGACCGCTCCCACTCATTGATTCATTCTTTTCTTCCAAAATCATTTCCTGCTTTCTATGCACAATTACTATGCGAAGCCCTCCGATCCGGGGCGCTTCCAGCAAAATGCAGCACATGCAACAAGCCTTTTTTTCCAACTGGCAACAATAGCAAGTATTGTTCTGGTTACGACAATGAAACGGGCCTATATTGCAATCCCGCGCGCAACACAAATAACAAGCTTGGTAAAAAACTGCCCCATGCAACTGCCGTTAATTTAAGACGCAAAGCAGATACCGCAAGCGGGAAAGACGGACATAACCCGATGGCCGCTAACAAAAAGCGACAGCTATATTTTCAAGAACTAGCCGATGCCGTTGACCACACCCTTGGACCTTATTATCAACGGTCCCCCCTTGTATCGAAAGCACTCTACGAAAAGTGGCTCAAAGCAATCAATCGGCCCAAGAACCAGCCTTGCACCCAAACGCCTGAAGCGTTCGGCTATCCTCATCCTGTGATTTGGAACGGTTCGCTGGCGGATGGCAATGAAGTCGTTGTTATTACGACTCAGTCAGCGCAATTAGGCACTCTTCCAGAGCTCTTGGACAAACTCGCTGGAAAGAACGCTAGCAGCTGCCGCAAATCGGATAACGGTTGGGCGCTTTCTAAGTTCGACCTGGTTGCCACGGTCATCTCATTAGAGCTGGAGGCTGACAAGACCAGAAAGAAGGGAATCGAGTCAATCAAGCACGTCCCCATTCCCGGCCTATCCAGCTACTGGGATTAACCTTTACTAAAGAGTCAGCAGACATCGAGGAGCGCCTATATCTTCCTGCGCTCGTCGAGTGTCTTGCCGCTCTCGTCCTTCCAGACATTCCAGCCGTTGTTCGAGCAGCCAAGCACAACCCAACCGGCAGTCGAGGGCGACTTCGTCACCACATCCGCTTGCAGCACGCCATCCACAATTGGTGCTGTGCGATGGGCCTCAGGAGTCCAGACCCCGTCGTTGACCGGCATTGCGCAGATAAATAGCGCCGATCAGATGGCTAAGCCCATTCCATTGCTTGGAATTGATGAGCCCGTGTGCGTCTCAACCGACCTGACCGTCCAGGACACATGGAACACGCCCGACGCATGTGTCTGCAGCACCGGCATGATCGATGACCTGGGCTTTACCGTGCATACAAAGGGTATGACCCGCAAAAGCAGAACTGGGCTTTATCCCGTGGCCTCCAGCAGAGCCGAAGGCCACGGAGTGGCATTGGACGCGGACGCCGCCCATCCCAATCTGCAAGTTTTTCTCGCGCGATGACAAGAGCTTGCATAGTTATTCTGAGGCCACCTACCGGCTGCCCCAGATGCAGCACCGACCGAGGCTTGACCGCCATTGAAAAGATTGGCATCGACAGCTCGGACGAAAGAGACCCGGATTCTTCACAAGACGGAAGAGGCGATTTATCGTAGTCTTTCCCCGCCCGATGCCAGCATATTTGGCAATCCGCGCATAATCAGCGCTCGTTGCCCAGTCTAGTTGAGTGTCGAAAGGATCACCCCCTAGCCTCAGTTGCCAGTTAACCGACTTGGCTTTCCCGCTAGCAAGCGCCATCAACCGCAAGTAGTCGGCAAGTATTCAATACCTCTCCGCGAAGATACGCCTCGAACACGACCCCCGCTGGCAGCATTAACATGTTAATGAAATTGTCGAGCGGCTTATCTTCCTCCGCAATCACGCCCGGAAACGACGCCCTCGCCATCAGCTCGGGCCTATCAACGGTCCCCGGCACTAGGAACGTGTTCACCACCCGATCGAACCCGCAAGCCTCGATAAACTCCCGGTATGCACTCTGGTACAGGAACTGCTTGGCCACTGACTCCAGCCCCGGCTGGTGCTCCATCTTGCCATTTGCACTCGGCACATAGTACTTCGCGTCACAGATGCAGAACAGCCGCTCGTCATCGGGTCCATTTGCAATGGCAATGGCGTCAGGGATGAGCGTATCGGTACCTTCGGGCTCAGCAAACCCATCGCCGCGCCAGCGCTCCCACAGGGGCCGTGGAATTATCTCGATCAACTTCTTCCGACTATCAGCCGCCCACTTACCCTCAAGCGTAAGTCCGAGCGCGCCCAGCCGCTTACCAAGCGCATCGCCGAGAGCCGTTTTGCAGGCCTCTTCCCACAGGTGGTAAAAGCTCGTTGTCCCCAGTGCCTGGACCTCATCACTGCGCACCTCGCTCTCACGCAGCAGCAGGTAGCGCTCAAGCAAATCGAGCGTTAAGAGCTTCCAGTCCAAGAACTGGGCCGCGCGCTCGCACTCCAGACGCCAACCTAGCATCTCAACATCGCCGAAAGCCTCGATATCCTCGTCCGAAAGACACACCTCATCGAGCGAAAGCAGTTTGTCGATACCCACTTCCCCGAACTTACGCGAGCACTCGGTCAGCACGGCGCGATGCAGCCGCGTGATAAAGTCAGAGTCATCGCGATACGTCTTGCGTGTCTCGTACACCATGTATATCGGTCGACCGTTCGAGAGAACGGGCAAGTGTCCGTCAATTGTACGGTTCCAGTCAATGTTTCCGTTACCGTTGAGTTCGCGATCTTCCACGTAGTTTGAGTACTCACCGTACTCGCCGTACAGCTCCAACAGCGCCAGCATTACGGACAACTTGTCGCTAGCGCCCTCATCGGCGTCTTCCAAACTCGTCAGCACCGCGATGCCCGCATCACGCTTGAGAACTCGCATTATCAACCTGAGCTCATCAATAACAGGTATCCGGTCGTGGAAGTACTTGGGATAGACAATAATCACCGCGCCCTCGGCCATCACCAGGCCCACGAAGCGAAACTGGTAGACTTCAGAGGGAGCGGCGTTCTCCACATCGGCTTCCTCGGGATCGGCTTTCTTTCCCGTCCGGTACCGCACAATACCGCGCGCCATCATGTCGCCAACGAGGGTCTTTGCCCTCGCAACCGTACATCCCAGCTCGTCAGCAAGCCAAGCAAGCGAAAAGGGCCTCAGCTCGCGGACCATCACCGGTTTCATTGCCTATTCCTCGGTCTCTTCTTCAGATTCGGCAGCAACGCCCTCCGATGGCTTGCCAGCGACAACATCAGCGAGCTCGATGCCCTTGAAAATGGCAACTCCATCGCGGTCGAACTGTTTACACAGCTCGAAATAGGTCGCCGTCTCATCGCGGAAAAGCCGTCCGCGCTTCAACTTCCCGACGTCCTCGCATAGATAGAGAAGAACCTTGTCCTTGAACACATCGCTGAATCGATCATTGAGGTCATTGGGCGAGATGAAGAAGGGGCCCAAGAACTTATCCTCATTGATCCTGAGGTCCTTCATCAGTCCGTTAATCTTGCGGCGCAGCTTATCCCAAACGATTTGAGAATCGGTGCCGTTTACCGTAATCGTCACCTCTATCTCGGATATCTTCTTCCCGTCTTCGAGAGGCTTGCCGGCCCCAGCATCGATGTCAATATACCTGAAGTTCCAACGCCGCTTAAATGCGGTGTCCATCGGAAACACCCCTTGGTCGGCGCTGTTCATGGTCGCCCAGATGTACATGTTGGGCGGTAGGGAGAGCTCCTCGCAGGCTATCTCCCTAAAGTCATCGAAGTCCATATCGGGGTCGTAATACCCCTCGATAGCGTCTCGAACATCGGCATCGTCTTTGAGCACATTGAGATAGCTGCCGATGCAGCCAGCCATCTCCTTCGGCGCTGCAACTGGGAAAACACTGTTCCCGCTCTTGTCGCGGTCAAGCAGCTGGAACACGTCACCGAAGACAGCGGCGGGGTTCGCGCGGTTGATTTCTTCAATTAGCAGGACGAAGTTGTCATAGGGGTGTGCTATTGCCTCGAGGTAAGTCTTCAGGAATGGACCCTCAACGAACTCGTAGGATATCTCCTTACTGCCAGGTTCACTATATGGTTTAAAACATCCCACGAACTGCGAGTACGTATAGTCCGGATAGAAGGTCACTCGCCGAATGTTTTTCTTGGCAAAGCCATCCCTGACAAGCTTATTCAGTTGATAGGACTTTCCTGTACCAGGAGCACCAAAGTAAATCAAATTGCGAGGCAAGCCCGCCACTTTTTCGAGAAGTTCAGAACTGTTTTTTACTAGATTCGCCCTGTCTGGTTCGGAATGAGCGCTGTTCGGTTCGCCCACCGGAAAGTACTCCCCAATCGTCGCCCAATCAATACGCGGCTTAACATTTGAAAAAACATCATCGCCAATGCCAATATCATCTGGGAACGGCGCACCCTCTTTCCAGAGAGCGTTTATCAAATTGCCAGTATAGCTTTGCCCAAGAGCGTCCTTAAGGGCCTCCGCAAAAGAAGAGTCATCTTTGAAGGCGGAGTTGCGTTCAACCCACACGGCAAACGCAGTTTTCATTTCCTTTGATGGAAGATAGGCGTCCAAATGCTCATAACAAATTGAATCAGCAAGAAGCACCTTCTTGGAGATAGCAAAAAGATAGCTTTTTGCCCCGCTGGGGTAAAGCTCGGGGTCTTCGCGGGTTGCGCGCTCGGAACGTTGAACAGCTCCTGCGCTAATGAAATTTGAATGGATTCGGGCAGAATCTTTGTCCTTTTTCGGCTTTTTGCCGGTAAAGCCATCAATGTGGTCAGGGACTTCCCCATCTTCAAGTCCGCCAACTTTATGGGCGAAAGAAACAAATGTGCCCTCATCGGAATCGGTATCGCAGTCTCTACCGAACTTGTGAGCATAGTTGTGTAAAATACTTAAAAGCCTTATCGCCATGAGCGCAGGGACCGATCTGCTCAATCATGGCCTGAGTGGCATCGGTATACGACCAGAAATCCCCATTTTCGTGTTCAACCGAGGGATTTTGAAGGATGGACCCCAGGAGCAACTTCTCAGGCCGCCCAGCAGAAACGGAAGGCAGCTGCTCCGAGTCGACAACGCGATCCATCTCATCGAAATCAAACGTTTTGTTCAGAGAACTATCTATGCCGATAATCAAGAGTCGGAACCTGTTCTGGGGCACACCATAGTTACTCGCCTTCACAAGCCGGTGACAGACGTTGTAGCCAAGTATCCTCATGCGGTTCTCAATCTCAGCAATGACGGGAGTTCCGTCATCCATCTTAGAAGACATGATTCCGCGCACGTTCTCAAAGACGAATGCCCTGGGCTTCTTGCCCGCATTAATTTTCCCCTTTAGGATGCGCTCACATTCCTCAAAAAGGGTTCCACGGTTGTATTTATCGTTTACGCCACCGCGAAGGCCGGCATTGGAAAAGGGCTGGCAAGGGAAGCCGGCAAGGAGAATATCGTAATCCGGTATCTCGTCAAGCTCAACTTGGCGAATATCCTTCTCGATGCAATTAGCGGCGGCATCGTAATTCGGGATGTTCTCATTGAAACAGGTCACGGCATCGCGATCGAAATCGTTGGCATAGACTACTTCAGTGGCCAAACGAGCAAAATGCTTGCCTTGGAAATCAAACCCCCCGGCGAAACCGAGGTCAAGACCACCGCATCCCGCAAAGAGAGAGGCGATGCGATAAGGCTTTGTCTGACGAGTCTCCACGATGTCTATCTCATTTCAATCAGTAATAGCAACATTCTACAAATACAAGACTTTACCATTCAAAAAAGCAGAGCTTTTTAATTCGCCTTATTTCTAGAAATCCACCTCTCGCCTCCGAATGGCAGTTACTACCGTTGTTACCAACCGTAGGCCGCACCACCCGCGCTCACGCCCCGCGCGCCTCAGTCAGAGTCGCTAGCCCCCAATCGCGCGTGCCTAAGCAGCGCGAAGCAGCAGACGGTCGCCTGCGTGCTTCAGCAACTGTTGATGCTCGCTTTGAAGTAGTCCGAAGAGCGCGGATCCGGCGGTGCGGTGTTGAGCTGCAGCCTCACCCTCACGCTCGTGACGGTGAGGCTCAAGTACAACGTGGATTGCGAGTGGGACAAGATGATGTATCTAGATATGTCTAAACTGGAGAGAGGAAGGACGAGCTAAAGGGAAAGACTTAGTTCTAAAAGAGGACGGGGCCGAGGCCGAATAAACCAATTTGCGAAAGAATACCAACGGTGTCCCCTATGCCTAAAGGCAGCGACACGCGTTTCTTACCTCTGTCTTTGATTTCATGCAACTATGGCTGAAGCGTCTTTATGTGCTCCAATGCACACAATAGCACGGTCCGATTTCGCTCAAAGCAAAACCGAAACCATGCATATATTCCCAAGACAATCAGGAATAGCGCCCCGAAAATTCCGGCAGAAAGTGGATTGCTGGCTATCAACGCAGACAAATATCCTCCGGCCATAAGAGAGACAATGATGCCGATCAGGCTAAGGACCCAGCTCGTATAATGCGTCTCAGCAACCGCCCGTTCGATTATTTTGCATTTCTTTTTCAGGCTGATGTCCTCGTCAGCTCCAGCGAGAGAGAAGTCCATTCCTGAAATTAAATCGAATAATTCAGCCTCGCTGTATCCGCTTTTCTTGAATCTTTTAATGAAGAAACCTCCTGGTCCAGGACCATAGATAGGACGGTTTACACGAAACAGTTCCTTATAGACGATTTCCATTGCCAACTCCTTAATGCACAGATTCCATTTGCGCTATCTTTCTACCATTCCGTCCGGACAGATTTTTGTCTGACCGCTAGCAACCATTCACAAGGACATCCCGTTCAGTAAATCCTCGTCAAATTGATCCTCGCGCTCCTCATACCCTCGCTCAAGTTTCTTCCCAAGCTCGGCAGCGCAGCGCTTCGTTTCCTTAGAAAACAGGTCATCGATAGCCCTGTCGATTCGCGTGCAAGTCTGCCGGTGCTCGTTCTTCCAGGGCAGGTTGAGTCCCAAACTCGCATCCCAATAGCCGCCGAGTTTGGCGTTGATCACTTCCTCGGGATACAGTACGTCGCGGCGAATCCCTTCGATCGCCTCGTCCTCGTCCATATCACAGGCTGTCTCGCCCTGCACGAGGCACTTGCGCAGCTCCTTTTGCGCCCGGATGCTGTTCAGTATGCGAACGCACACCACGGCCAAAAAGCGGTAGCGCTCGCACAGGTCCCACTCGCCGCCGAGCCATACGCGATAGCCCAGCATTTCGCTCGCGGACTCATCATCCATCAAGATCAATTCCCACGGACGTACTTTGGCAAGCACATCCTCACCTAGCATTTGAACGCCGCCGCGTGTAAAGATGCACGGCTCCACGTCGTAATAGCCAAAGCCGTGGCCTGCACCACGACGATTGATGACGTGCTTGGGCAGCAGGACGATATTGTCGCTGGGCTCGGGGTCAACCTTGCGCAGCTTTTTGACCTTGCGGCGGGCGCGCTTTAAGCTGCGCTCGTTATCGACACGGCCGCGGCCGTCCGGCTTGCCGCCGTATCGCAGGGCAACCTCGCGCGCCAGGATCTTTGTGTCCGCAGCGCACAGCAGGTCGCTCACGGTGGGCAGGTCTTCCCACTCAATGCCGTCGACATCCCAAATCCTGCTCATGTTCAACCTCTTTCTGGCCGTTAAACTACGCGATCGTTCGCCCCGCTCTATATGCCCACAAGACATGAGCCCCGCTAGAGCGCCTTCTTACTCGGAGCAATCACCTCGTCCACCAGACCCAACTCCAGAGCGCGCCTGGCGTTGCACCAGCAGTCGCGCTCGGTGAGCTCGTGGAACTCCTGGGCGCTCAGGTTGCCATGCTCGGCCAGCAGCTCGTCCAGCTCGGCGCGCATGGCCGCCGTGTGCTGGGCCACGATCTCGATATCGGTCTGCTGCGCCATGCCCGTGCCGCCCATCAACTGGTGGATGAGCACTTGCGTGTGGCGGTATACCTGGCGGTGGTCGCCGCAGGCCAAGATCACCGCGGCCATCGAGGCCACGACGCCCTCGCCCACCGTGATCACGGGGCAGTCGAGCGACTGCATGGTGTCGATGAGCGCCAGCCCCGCCGTAACGCTACCGCCCGGGCTGTTGATGATGAGGGTGATGGGCTCGGTGGCGCTCTGAT
Organism: Collinsella sp. AM40-7AC; assembly: GCF_003468125.1. Classification (NCBI taxonomy): domain Bacteria; kingdom Bacillati; phylum Actinomycetota; class Coriobacteriia; order Coriobacteriales; family Coriobacteriaceae; genus Collinsella; species Collinsella sp. AM40-7AC. The sequence goes on from NZ_QSGK01000011.1 coordinate 16,399, forward strand.
GCTCCAACACCAGCATGGACTTAATAAGGTCATTGCAGGTCACATCGTTGACCTCGCCTTCCAGCAGCAGCACGCGGCTGTTAAGCAGCTCACTTGCCATATCGACGGCGGCAACGCGACCGTCCTTGGACTTCTTGATAATGCTAGGCTCACGATACATAACGGACATGGTAATTCCCTTCTAAACGGAATCGGTAAGGAAGTAAAACGAGGCAGCACGGCTAGCGGCCAATGGAAGCCGTGCGGTCAAATAGGCAAGATTGAACGCGCGAAGCTGCAAGGACTAATCCCTCAGCCACTTGGCCGCATTGGGATGGTCGCCGCAAAAATACTTCTTGGCACGGAAGGGGCGCATGCCGGTTACTTTGACCAGGCAGTCGGTACGCGGCATAAGCCCCACCTCGCCCGGGGTTATCACGCAACCGCGCACATCGACGGCAGTACGCTCGGCGCCCACGTAATTGGTGCCCAGAACCGACTCGCCGCACAGATTGCTTATGTACTCCTGTGTCGCGATGTTGCTGCCGCCGCCCATGTAGACCAAGCTGTCGCAGTTATCGAGGATGGTATGAGCTGTGGTTTCGCCATACACACCATCGAGCTGGCTCAACGACTGCGCGCACATCAAAAAGCTCATGCCACGGCTGCGCACGGTCGCAATACTCCGCTCAAAATCGGGGATGCGGCCCACGTTGGGAAACTCATCCAGAATAAACTGCACGCGGCGCTGCAAATGCCCACTAGGGCTGGCGTCGGCGCGGCGCTGGGCCAGGTTAAACAGCTGCTTAAGGGCAACGTTGGCAAGCCATGCATTGGTCGAGTCGTTGTCGCTCACCTTAAGATCGATTACGCGCTTGCCCTCGTCGATACGGTCAAGACGCATTTCATCTTTCTCATAGACGCGCATGAGCTGGGGAGTCTTAAGCCGCGAGATGGTCGCATTGAGTGTGATCAGAATACTCTTAAGCGTCCTATCGGCTGCTCCGCGAAAATCGCGGTACTGCTCAACGCCATACAGGTCCGCGTTCGCCGACTCATACCTGCCAAGAAATTCCTTGGACTCCACCTGCCCCACAAGGTAGTCCAACGGAAATCGGCCCTCGCCATCTCCCGTGACCTTGATGAGCGCGACCAGCTTAAAGACGTTGTTTATCTTAAGGTAGCGGCGCGGAGCCGTGGGATCCCCACCCGGCGCAAATGTGCCGGCAAGGCACTCCAAAAGGAACAGGATTCCAATAATCGCTCGGAGCAGCAGATCGCTCGCGTTGTCCCAAAACGGGTCGTTCCTAAAGCTGCGCCCATCAGGATCGACCCCCTCCATGATTGCCGCCACTGTGGTGGGGATATCCTCGACATCCATCACGTAACGCAGAGGGTCGTATCCGGCCGACCGCTCGGGATTAACAGTATCGAGAACCGTTACCTCGTAGCCGTCCTCTTCAAAGCCTTTCCCCGTACGGCGCAGCAGCTCACCCTTGGTGTCTGTGACCACATAACAGCATTCGTGGTGATTGAGCAGGTTGGGCAAAACGAAACTCGCCGTTTTGCCGCTGCCGGTTCCGCCAAAGACAAACACGTTGTTGGACACGCTCGTCTCCCAGTGCTTATCGCCCTCGTAAAAAGCAACCGTGGCACCGTGCGCCAAGATCACATCGCGCTGCTCATCGCCGGACGACAGCGCCTGCATTTCCTCCTTGGTCGCCCACTTCTTGGCTTGATACTCCGTTTGCTGTGCGGCCTCGTAGCCGTACATCTTAATGACCGACATGTCACGGCCCCTTTCTTGTCGATGGTTCTGCGTAGTTGCTAGGAAATACGGCCGATGCCTTCGCCCTCCTTGGGGCTTGTCGCGCATGGCAACTTGACCGCGCCGTCAATCAGTCGCTCGGCCTGCGCCACATAGCTCTCGCGCGCCACGGTTGAGACCGTCCCGTCGCGCAGATACGCAAGCAACGACTCGATCATCAGCTTGTCGAGCAGGTCGTATCCCTTGGCCTGAGCGTAGTTGAGGGTGTAGCGGTCCCGAAGCCTCTGTACCTTGGTTGCCAAATCGGTTTCCATCTTTTCCTCCCTGTAATAAAAGTTCTGCCGATTGTCCGAAAGCGCCTCAAACGGGCGTTTGACACATAGCTCGAAGTTGAAACGCGAACTCGCATCGAATACGCGTTGCTGAATCACGCGGTAACGTTCGAAAAACATGACGGCATCGTCTTCGTCCGCCGTAAATCCATGCGATCCATCGCGATGCACGTGGTCGCTGGGTCTTTTGTAGTCGATGCTTCGCACAAAGCGAGACGGAATGCGTCCCCCTTTTTCGGACGAGTACTTCATACCTGTCGAAACCTGCTCAAACATGAGCACGCCGCTCGATTTAAAGCGCGGATTGCTTCCGTGCCGAAACAGGCTAATTAAGATGGCCATGCAGCGCATACAGTTATCGCGCTGGGGAAAGTACAGCGACAGCAAAGCGAGCGCCGCCGCGGCCAAAAGCTCGCGAGCCTCGTGCACATCGTCTCGATACTGCTCGGGCACCAGCCCGGGAATATCGGGTGAATGCTTTTCCAGTACGCCAACAAGCGCCTTAGCGAGGCGTTCAACGTTCTCCTCACCGCAGTACGGATACGGAAACGGCTTCTCTGCCTTCACGTTCTTTTCGCACATGCCACGGAGGTCTTCGTCGAGCGTGTTGAGGAATACCTCATAAATGTTGTCTTCGTTCTTCATGGATGCTTCTTCCTGTCCGGTTGCAAATGTTTGTCGGTAAGTTTGTTCTAAGTTTTAGAATGTTCTGAGGCATAGGTAGTAGTTATTGACCTAACCTGCTGCTTCGTAAGTGAAATTGCCCTGCTCGATAGCGCAGTTTGCCTAAAGGCTGTATAGCGGTTGTATCAAGCAGTTAATATTGAGTTGGCTTTGGATTGCTTCGAGGATAGCACAGTGCACTGTTCTCGTCATTAGAAATTTTCATTTTTTTCTGCTAATATAAACCCACTGAGAAGAAAGGGCTCTATACATGCGTGAAACTACATCATCATTGCCACGCCTCACCGCCGCCGCCCTCTCGCGCGCGCTTAACCTGGAACAAGGCAGTCGCCTGCTCACTGTCCGTCTGCCTGGCGCTGTGGATGCCGAAGATCTCGCTAAGTGCTTTACCCTAAACGGTAACGGCGTGCCCGATATTAGTGAGCTTGAACCTGGAAAGCAGAATGCAAGCGATGATGATGCAGCGCCGGTGTTTGTCGATGCATCAAACTACTACCGCGCAAATAAGCACGATATCGAAAAAGACAGTGCCGCGCTCATCGATTATTTGGAGCCTGGCTACCTTGATTTTTGCGACTGGGGTCCTTTTATTTGGTGCCTGTATGCTCTCGCCCTTTCGGGCCGCACTCGAGCAGCCGTGGTACTTCCCGCCGATTTACTTGATAAAGCTGAACAAGCACGCACGATTTTGATACGCGAAGGGCTCATCGAGAGCGTCGTTTATTTGCCACTTTCCGAGCCCAGGCCCTACATGACAAGCGCGCTCCTCATACTGTCTTCAGGAAATCGCAGCGTTGCATTTCGCAGCGCAATTGAGCCCGGACCGCGTTTTCAATATGTGACTAAAACATCGTATTACTCTGATATCACCTTTTCTATCTCTCCTGACTGGGCCCGCATTGATACCAATACGCCAAGATCGACGCCAATCGAAACGTCCACTTTTGCCACGCGCGAGCTGCTCCAACACCACGCCGCTCTCTCAAAAGGCAAAATCAGCCTCATCGCCATCACCCGAAACTACAGCGCCACACTCGGTGACTCTTTTACGCGAGTCGCGCCATTCATGCCCCGCGAGAGCACGACATCGAACGACATTGACGCAGTCGAGGTGCGCCGAATCTCATCTCAAGATTTTCAGGACGGCAATCTTCTGCCCGTAGATGCTTCAGATAATCAAAATAGCTCGGATTCTAAATTCGTAAAGGTGGACCCCAGCGTTCTCGATCGTTATGAGCTCCGCGCTGGAGATATCGTCATGCCGCGCATGCTGGGTCGCTACGGCGCGTCCAACCTGCTCGTCGTCAGCTCCGATGACGCTAAGCAGCATCTGGTTGCTTCGCATAACACCACCGTCATTCGCCCGTCATTCCAAACGATGACCGAAGATGAGCGCGTAGTGTTTTCGGAGATAATTGTTGGATACCTTACCGAAGGCCACGGGGCGCAGCTGATTCAAGCATTAACTGAAGCAGCCAGCATCCGCGCCATCCGTCCTAGCGACCTGTTTGAGATCGAAGTCCCGCCGGCGCTCGACCCGCGCACACGCGAGTATAGCGAATCCATCAACCGCTTTGCCGAGGTCGTAAGGACAAAGAAACAAGCCGAGGCCACTGTCGCCCAAGCCCAGCGCGACCTCGAAGGCGCAAAAAAGGCCGTCACCCAGGTGGTCGACCAGACCTGCGAATAGCGCATAGGCAGTAGAAACGTCTTAAGCCGGCGACAGGAACTAATTCTGCCGCCGGCTTAACTATCTAGCCTATTCCCATCCCGTGGTCTGAGGATTCCATTTGCACACATTCGCCGAATGATTAAAGCACGGTGTATACAACCGATTGACGACCTCTTCTGCCCCAGCAATGTTCCCCGCGAGATCAAGTACCCCCGCCTGCCTCGCCATCTTTACGTACTGTGCAGAACCATTTTGTTTCCACCAGAGAGGCGCCACGAACTCTTCCGGCATTGCCACTTTGCGGGCAGACGCTTCTTTCTCGACCCTCTCGACAAGCGTAGCCCCATCGACGAAGCAAGTTTTCGCGTACACCAAGATGTCGACTATATCCTTGATTCGCGATGAAGCACGGCCCTCATGCATCTCTATCATTGCGAGCAATTTATCTGCAAGGGCACTCTCCACTCGGCATACTCGATAGTCGCAGACTGGGAGCCCCTCGATATTCAGACGATCGATCGGCGCAAGAACCTCAGGCTCAAGTCCCCGCACTTCATCAATTACCAAGTCAATTGAAATTGGCTGTAGCTTCTTGGTTCCCATAAAGGGGGTGAACCACACCTTCGCACCGCACCGATACTCATCTTCTTCTTTGATTTGCTCTGCACGATCAAAGACGAACGAAACGAAATCCTCCAGATCAATCGAAGCAGCCTGCACCAGATCGACAATAGCCTCTTCGAGACTCTCCTCTTGAGCAACCAAGTCAATATCTCTTGTGACACGTGCATCGAGTGTTCGCGCCAGGACGCTTTGACCGCCCTTGAGCACAAAGCTGCCGTCATCTTCTGAAAAAACGCGACATAGGAAGCGATGAAAGTAGAAACCGACGATTGCCCGATTAGTATCCATTGGTGATTCTCTTGCGGCATTCCTAACAGCCATCTCCAATGCGGCAGGCGTTTTGTACTTCACCATGTCCTCCGTTTCGCATTACCCGTTCAGTACCATCAGCAAAGGCGCCATCAGCTCGCGTCGTTTGGCGGTTTTAGAGTTCTCCTCTACAAGATCCTTCAGCCGTTGTATATCGAGTCCACGTCCAAGCGCGTCGTGATAGGCATCGATAATTAATGAGGGATCCTCGCAATCGAGGCAAAGATCGACAAGCGTGCGCTCGGGTTTAGTTACCGGCAGGCCGTCGAGCCAAACGATGTCCCGCTCAGCAATCTCGCGCTTTACAAAAGAAAGGGATTCGTTTCTTGTATTGATACGCATGGGCGCGGTCATCCTGTAGGGGGACAGATAGAAATCGCCCATTTGCTGTAGGTTCGCCGCTGTCGTACCGCTCACGGCGATGCCATCCCACTGACGTTTTCTCTCCCACGCGCAAAGGGAGGGATTGGTGAGCTTCCAAAAGGCGTTGAGTTCGTCGGTGTCTCGGCGCTGCGTTCCAGACATCCGGTAGGCGCCGTGGCATATCCGTTCAAGACGCCCTGCGCGGCATGAGTGCGCCAGCGCATCTCGAGAAATGTCCATGCGAGCCGCCTGGGCTGTGGTGAACACGCCCTCGCTCTCGGAAAGCTCGCTTATCGCCGCTATGTTGCTAAAGTACTTCATGCTGCAATTGTAGGATATTTTCATACTTTTGCAACGTGATTTTTGATCCATTAGATCCGTTTGCCTTGTTTACCCCATTTCTGACGCCGTTTTGCACCGGCACCCCATCCCCCGCTATTGAGGTCTAATACTTTTCCGCGAAGTGAACGGCTGTTTTTGGACCCCTGAAACATCCGCATTTTTCGGCGGCAAAATCGTGGGATTTCCGCATTGAAACCGCAGGAAGCGGCACCTCTAAAGTGTCGATGCTTCGGGGGTCCGTTTTCACTCATTCACTTCTCGGAAAAGTATTAGACCTCGCTATCAGCTATCCCAAAGATCAGACCGCCCCTCCTTCACGCCACGCAAAACCTGCCTTTTCTGCCCCTGCCCGCCTCCGCACCACCCAAAAACTCATCCAACATTAATCTTGGCTCAAGAATCGCTTAATCTATAACCTGCACTATAGAGTTCGACCAAGAGCGGGGCGGCGCCGCGCAACGCAGGCCGCCGAACGCAACGCTCGCGCCCGGGCAGATCGCCTGGCGTCGCGCCCATCGAACGAAAGGACAGGTCATGGACGACCTCGAAAAAGTTGAAACCATCCGCACCAAGTGCAACGTGAGCTACACCGATGCCAAGGCCGCGCTCGACGCCGCCGACGGCAACGTCCTGGACGCCATCATTTTGCTCGAGTCGCAGGGCAAGACGCAGACCACGTCGGCGCACGCCGCCACCGAGTCCGCGCCAGCCGACGAGCCCTCGGCTGAGATGGTCGCCGCGCAGGTCGCCTACGAAAAGTCGAGCGAAAAGACCGACTTCTCCAAGAAGATGGACAGCGTGTGGGAGTACCTCAAAAAGCTCTTCCGTCTGAGCCTGGACACCAAGTTTATCGCCACGCGCCGCGACGCGATCATCCTCAACATTCCCATCCTGATTCCCATCGTCGCCCTGTTTGCCTGGGGCGCCACGATATGGCTGATGCTGCTTGGCTTGTTCTTTGGCATGCGCTACCGCATCGATAGCGACGGCGACGTGCCCGGCAGCATCAACAACCTGATGGACAGCGCTGCCAATGCCGCGGACGACATCAAGCAAAATCTGAACGACGACAAGTAATCGCAGACGGGGGCACGTATGGCACGGATCCTGATTGTAGAGGACGAGGAGAAAATCGCCCGCTTTGTGACGCTCGAGCTGGAGCACGAGGGCTACCAGGTGGAGCACGCCGCCGATGGCCGCACCGCCGTTGACCTAGCGCTGGAGCGCGACTACGATCTGATTCTGCTCGATGTACTGCTGCCGCAGCTCAACGGCATGGAGGTGCTGCGGCGTGTCCGCAAGCACAAGGATGTGCCGGTGATCATGGTCACCGCGCGCGATGCCGTGATGGACAAGGTGGCCGGGCTCGACGCCGGTGCTGACGATTACCTGACCAAGCCGTTTGCCATTGAGGAGCTGTTCGCACGGATCCGCGTGGCGCTAAAGCGCTCGGAGGCTGTGCGGACGGCTTCGGGCGTTGGCGGCGTTGGGGCGGGCGGTGCGGGCGGGTGCGCCGTTGCGATACCCCCAGCTGGCGACTCGGCCAAGACCTCTGCCTCGCCCTCCCCCACCGCGCTCACCGTGGGCTCGGTTGCGCTCGATCCCGACCGCCGCGAAGTCACGGTCGGCGGCTCGCCCATCGTGCTGACCGCCCGCGAGTTCGATGTCCTCGCCCTGCTTATGACGCATGCCGGCACCGTGCTCACGCGCGAGCGCATTGCGCACGAGGCGCTAGGCTACGACTATGTGGGCGACACCAACAACGTCGACGTGCACATCGCGCACCTGCGTGCCAAGATCGAAGACGCCGGCGGTGCCCGCATCATCCAGACCGTGCGCGGGGTGGGCTATGTCTGCCGCGCGTAACGACGAGGCTAAGCGCGTCACCTCCATCGCCCGCGCCATCAACTGGAGCTATATGTGGCGCCGCTTGGTGAGCTACGTCTGGCTGGATCTGTTACTGCTGCTTGTTGCGGCGGCGATCCTCGTCTATGGCTACAACCAGACGCTGCCCGATGGCGCGTTTACCGCGGGATGGATCCCCAGCGCCAGCGTTCACGGCATGTCACTGACGCCCGCGCGCGGCTGGGACCTGACAACGCTCACCTATACCGTCGAGTTTGCGCGCACCACCAAGACCTTCCCCCTCGCGCAGGACCTCGTCGCGCTATGGCCTCTCTACCTTGTCGTTGTGGGTTGGCAGGTCATCAGCGTGCTCAACATGCTCGGCGGCGCCCGCCGCGTGCGCCGCACTATGGCGCCGCTCAACGACCTGGCCTTGCGTGTGGACGAGCTCGGCCGCATGCAGCTCGCCGGCGGCAAGATGGAAACGCTGGAGCAGGCCATCGAGCGCGCAAGCGTCGACTCGCCGAGCGTCACCACCGGCGACGCCGACCTGGCGAGCATCGAGGTCGCACTCAACCGCCTGCTGCGCCAGATGCAAGAGGCAAAGCTGCAGCAGATGCGCTTTGTCAACGATGCGAGTCACGAGCTGCGCACGCCCATCGCGGTGATTCAGGGTTACGTGAACATGCTCGACCGCTGGGGCAAAGACGACCCGGACGTGCTGGCAGAATCCATCACCTCGCTCAAAGCCGAAAGCGAGCATATGCAGGAGCTCGTGGAGCAGCTGCTGTTTTTGGCACGCGGCGATGCCGGGCGCACGGTCCTGCGGCGTGCGAATACCAACCTGGCCGCACTGGTCGGCGAGGTATGCGAGGAATCGCAGATGATCGATGCCGCGCACACATATCGACTGGCGTACGATGCCGCACTTACCAGCGACCCGCGCTGCGACGCGCCCGTTGACGTGGCGCTCGTGAAGCAGGCTCTGCGCGTGATCGTGCAGAACGCCGCCAAGTATTCGGACGCGGGCACATCCATCTCGTTTGGCGTGACGCCGGATGCGGGCGCGGGCACGATCGACATAAGTGTTGAGGACGAGGGTATCGGCATGAACCAGGAATCCGCAGCTCACGCGTTTGAACGGTTCTATCGCGCCGACAACGCACGCGATGCCGGCGCGCAGGGCTCGGGTCTGGGGCTCGCCATTGCCAAGTGGATCGTCGACAGCCATGGCGGTGTCATCGGCGTGACCTCAGTCGAGGGCGTCGGCAGCCGCTTTACGATTCGCCTGCCGCGGTAGGGGCGTCTCTCACGAATCGAAGGTGAATGCTTTTCCGCGAAGTGAACGACCTATTTTGGACCCCCGAAGCATCCACACTTTTTGACGCCAAAACCGCAGGAAAAACCTTACGAAACCGCAGGAAACGGTGCCTCCAAAGTGTCGATGCTCCAGGGGTCCGATTTCACTCGTTCACTTCGCGGAAAAGCATTCACCTTCGTTTTACGGCAGCCCGTCAGTCACCCTCTCGGCATTAAAAATGGGGTAAGGCCACGTGGCCTTACCCCATTTTTCGTTAGCTATAGCAGCCTGTGCGCTACTCGCGGCACAGGTGCACGGCGAAGCCGGCGAACTCGCGCTTAAAGTACACGAGCTTGGTGCCGCCGTCGGGCAGCAGCACGCGCGACTCCTCGTTGACCTCGAGCCCGCGCTCGGCAAACCACTTCTCGGCCGCATCGATGTCGTTGACGGCAAAGCCGATGTGGCCCTTGGTGCCACGACCGTTCTGCTTCATGACCTCGATCAGCGAATCGTTAAAGTACGAAACCGGGGTCTCGATAACGGGCAGGCCCATCATCGTCGAGAACAGCTCCGCGATCTCCAGGGCATCTGCCGGGTCGGTGGCGTTAATGCCCACATGGGCAACGCGCATGCCAAAGAGCTCGACCGGATTGGCGTTCTGCTCACTCATACAGTCAGCGCCTACTGAGCCATGACGTCGAGGACGGCCTTCTCGGCAGCGACGCGGTTCATGCCGGTCATGAAGGGCACGCCGCTCACGTACGGGCAGGTGAGGCCCTCGGGGGCAACGGTGGTGGCGATCAGCAGGTCGGCGCCCTCGTCGCAAGCGTCCTTGGCCTCAGAGATGGCGCACTGCACGATCTCATACTTGCCGGCATAACCGTTGGCGTCGAGCATGGTAGCGACCTTCTGGGCAACGAGCGTGGAAGTAGCAGCGCCAGCACCGCAAGCCAAAACGATCTTCTTCATAGGTAATGTCTCCCTTCATGGTTTACTTTAGGTAAGTGTACCGCAGCGAGCGATGGCACTCAGCCTCGATGAGCTTTTATGCCAGTTTGCTTGTGCGCTGCGTATAATACATCTAGTACGTGTTGTCATACCGCTCGCTTTATGAGCGACTAAGGATCCTAACATGCCCGATTCCCGCACACTCTGGACCGCCGTCGTTATCATCTGTATCGCCGTGTCGGTGTTCTTTAGCGTCAAAAAACGCACTACGTTTAAACGCCTGCAACAGTTGATGGCCGCCAAACAGTGGGCCGAGTTCGATCGTTTGCTCGACGGCAAACTCACCAGCATGCTGTACCCGCGCTACAACCGCGACTACCTGCGTCTGAACTCCTATCTGCTGCGCGAGGACCACGAGCGCGCCGGCGAGATGTTCGACCTGCTGCTGGGACTCAACCTGCCCAAGATGCAGCGCGTCGACCTGGTGATCAAGGCCTTTAACTACTACGTTGGCCAGGAGGACCGCAAAAAGTCCAAGGAGCTGCTGCACGAAATCAAGGGCTTTGAGGGCGGTCAGGCCGAGGCGGTCGCGCACGAGTGCCAGCTGATGTACGACACGATGATCCTCAAGCGTCACAACGACATTCCCGAGCTGGAGCGCATGCTCGAGGATGTCGGCGACGACCCGGTCAAGCGCTGCCGCTTGGAGTACCTGCTGGCCCTGCAGTACCAGAACAAGGGCGACGAAGCCAAGTTTGCCGAGTACTTGGAAAAGTCAGGCCAGCACTCGATGGCCGTCAACGCGTAACGGACGGCTTGTGCTAGACTTCTAGTCTCACGGGGGCGTGGCGGAATTGGCATACGCAGGAGACTTAAAATCTCTCGCCGCAAGGATTGTGGGTTCGAGTCCCACCGCCCCTACCATATGGCTTTTACGGGCCCGTGTCCCTTTGAGATGCGGGCTCGTTTCTTTTGGATGCCGGTGGGACTCGAACCCGCGAGGGGGCGAGCGTTAAGCGGACGCGCAGCGTCCGTAGTGAGCCGGCGAGGGCGCCGACAGGCGGCCGAAGCCGGTGCGTATTTGCGCAGCAAATGCGCGGACGTCCCACCGCCCCTACCACGTATTGTCTACGAGCCCGTGTCCCCAAGGGATGCGGGCTCGTTTCTTTTAGGTGCCGTCAACTGCAGAGCAGCTCATTTGGGACAGAGCTTTTTGACTACTTTTAAAGGGTGCTCAGGCTCGGGGTCCAGGCGATGGTGGGGGTCGCGCCGTCGAGAACCTCGTTGATGGTGGCGGCCATGCCGGCGAGGAGGCTGTTCTCGCTTACGGTGAGCATGTCGTAGCCGCCGGCTCGCATGAGCTCGCGAATTACCACGGCACCTGCCAAGATCACGCCTGCGCGCTTAGGTTGCACGCCCGGCAGAGCGGCAATGCCCGCAACATCCAGCGCGGACATGCGCTCGATAGCGGCCGAAACCTGCTCCATCGAAAGCTCGCGCAGGTGCACAAAGCTCGAATCATACGGCTCCAGCTCGTGAACGAGTGCCACGAGCGTGGTGACGGTGCCGCCCACCGCAACGAGGCGTTCGGCGCGCTCAAAGTCGACAGGCAGGCCCTCAAAATAGGCGGCAAACTGCTCGCCTGCCCACGCGGCAGCGGCAGCAAGCTCGCCATCCGCGGGCGGCAACGCGGAGAAAAAGCGCTCCGTCACGCGGCGACAACCGATGTCCAGCGAGCGCGTTCCCTCCAGCGCAAAGACCCCGCGCTCAGGCGCATAGACGCCCGTCGCGAGCTCCGTGGAGCCGCCGCCCGAATCGGCGACGATAATGCGTTCACCGGCAAAGTCGTGCGCCACGCCAAAAAACGTCAGGCGCGCCTCGACCTCGCCCGGAATCACCTGCGGCTCGAGCCCCAGCTCGCGCAGGCCGTCCAGCAGCAGCGCGGCATTGGACGCATCGCGCGCGGCGCTCGTGCACGTGGTGCAGACGCACGCGGCCCCAAAGGCACGGGCCTCATCCACAAACATGCGGCACGCAGCGAGCACGCGCTCAACGGCCGCCTCGCAAAAGCGGCCCGTCGCGTCCACGCCCTCGCCCAGGTCGGTAATCTCGGTATGCTTGGACGATTCCACAATCGCTCCGCCCTCGACCTGGGCCAACACCACTCGCGACGACACCGTTCCCAGGTCGATCGCGGCCACCTTATAGCGTTTGCAATTTGTCATTGCGGGCTCCCCTCCGGGCGCTATTTGCCGTTGGACACGACCGTCTGACCCTCGACGCCGTTAAACCCAAACAGCATGTCGAGCGCCTGGATGTACCACGGCGCGTCCTTGCCGACTTCTTCGATTTCCTTGGCCACTTCGCTGGCCTTCTTGGCGTTTGAGGACTTTTTGCTCGACGACGAGTCCGAATCGTCGTCCAAGCCTAGCACGTCAATCTTCTTCTCGCCGGGCATCACCAGGCCCAGGTCCTCGGACGCCGCGTCCTTGATACCCTCCTCCGAGAGCAGCTTGTCGACGCTTTTTTGCAGCTCATCATTGTATTGCTGGCGAATCTCGACCTGCTTGGCCAAGATATCGCTCGAACGCTTTGCCACGTACAGGTCGCGCACGGGGAAATACAGGCTCACGAGCGCCAGAGCCACCACGATACCGATAAACAGCGGACGCAGAGAGCCATGCGTAAAGTCATAGATTGCCTTGACCACCGCATTGTCGTTGGCGTAGCGCATAAAGTCCGAGCCCGAAAGACGGCTCGAAGGCCTGCTCGATTTGTCGTGTGCCTGAGTCGAGGGACGCGATGCATGCGACGAACGTGGCGGGCGCACCGGTCCATCTGCCAAGGTATTTGATTGAGCATTGGGGCGCGAGGTACTTGCCGGGCGCTGCGTGGAGCGGTCGGCGCCGGCATAAGCAGACCCACCGAGCTGCACCGTGCGCGCACGGCGAGGCGACGGCTCGCGCGAACCGGCGGAATAGTACCTGTTGTCGTAAATCTGATCCATGTGCGCCTTGTGCGGTTGAGGTTTGTTTGCGCTAAGTCCTTTAGTTATAGCACGAGCGCCTGCACCGCCTTCGCCAGCCTTTGCTCGACATAAAAAAGGCGCTGAGCCGTATGGCCCAGCGCCCATGGCGCTTTGCAGCATCCAGTCAAGGCGGGACGGAACCGAGTCAGCCTCCCCCTCGCCAAATTCGTCCGTTTAGCGAATGTTGTAGAACGCGGTCTTACCGGCGTAGCGCGCGCTGCCCTCGAGCTCGTCCTCGATGCGGATGAGCTGATTGTACTTGGCGATACGGTCGCTGCGGCACGGGGCGCCCGACTTGATCTGGCCGGCATTGACGCCCACGACCAGGTCGGCGATCGTGGAATCCTCGGTCTCGCCGGAGCGGTGACTCACGATGCAGGCGTAACCGGCCTCCTTGGCGGTCTCGATGGCCTCGAGCGACTCGGTGAGCGTGCCGATCTGATTGACCTTGACCAGGATCGCGTTGGCGGCACCCAGCTCGATGCCCTTCTTGAGGCGCTCGATGTTGGTGACGAACAGGTCGTCGCCCACCAGCTGCACCTTGTTGCCAATGCGGCGGGTAAGCTCAACCCAACCGTCCCAGTCCTCCTCGGCCATGCCGTCCTCGATGGAGATGATGGGATAGGTGTCGACGAGCTTCTCCCAGTAATCGACCATCTGGGCACTCGTGTACTCAACACCCTCGCCCTTGAGCTCGTACATGCCGGTCTCGGCGTTGTAAAACTCGGTCGAGGCCGGGTCCATGGCGTACATGAAGTCGACGCCGGGCTTAAAGCCAGCCTTCTCGACGGCCTTGGTAATGTACTCGAACGGCTCAGCATTGGTCTTGAGGTTGGGCGCAAAGCCGCCCTCGTCGCCCACGCCGCCGCCCAGGCCGGCCTCGTGCAGCACGCCCTTGAGGGTGTGGTATACCTCGGCGCACCAACGCAGGCCCTCGGTAAAGCTCGGGGCGCCCACCGGCATGATCATGAACTCCTGGAAGTCGACGTTGTTGTCGGCATGCACGCCGCCGTTGAGAATGTTCATCATGGGCGTGGGCAGCAGGTGGGCGTTGACGCCACCCAGGTACTGGTACAGCGAAAGACCCGCCGACTCGGCAGCGGCGCGGGCAACTGCCAGCGACACGCCCAGAATGGCGTTGGCGCCGAGATTGGTCTTGTTGGGGGTACCGTCCGCGGCAATCAGCGCGGCATCGACGGCGCGCTGGTCGAAGGCGTCGAGGCCCACGACGGCGTTAGCGCACTCGTTATTGACGTGCTCGACGGCCTGCGAGACGCCCTTGCCCAGGTAGCGACCCTTGTCGCCATCGCGCAGCTCGCAGGCCTCAAAGGCGCCGGTCGAAGCGCCCGAAGGCACCATCGCGCGGCCGAAGCTGCCGTCCTCGAGCACGACCTCGACCTCGACGGTGGGGTTGCCGCGGCTGTCGAGTACCTCGCGACCGTAGACATCCAAAATATCGCTCATGTTGTCTCCCTCTCACTTGGAAACGGGTTGAATGCTTGGCGACACGGCTTGCACGCTACAGTGGCGCGCAGGTTCATAAGTTAGCCTTATCGCACTTTTTGCATTATGCCCTAAGTTAGCCAAGGGATACAATCTTTTTGAAAAATAATGGGGGCGATGAGAAAGTCCGTCCCGTCGCCCCCGCAGTCTTACTCCTCTGCCTTTGCGGCATCCCAGAGGTCATTGAGGCCGTGGGTCGAAAGCTCGGCCAGATCCACGTGGGCGTCGGCCGCCATCTGCTCCATCGCGGCCCAGCGGCGGCGGAACTTTGCCGTGCTGGCACGCAGGGCGCTCTCGGCGCCGATTCCCTCCTTGCGCGCAACGTTGACCAGGGCAAAGAGCAGGTCGCCAAACTCCATCTCGCGCTCGGGCGAGCCGGGAGCCTCGGCCTCAAACTCGGCACGCTCCTCAGCGACCTCGTCCCACACGTCCTGGACCGTCTCCCACTCAAAGCCCACGGCAGCCGCCTTGCGCGACACCTTCTGAGCCTGCATCAGCGCCGGCAGGTGCGTGGGCACGCCGTCGAGCAGACCCTCGGGCGCAGCCTCGCCTGCCGCCACGGCCTGGTCTTTGGCGGCCTTCTCGGCAAGCTTGACCTCGTCCCAAATCTTGAGCACCTCGTCGGAGCTCTCGGCATCCGCATCGCCAAACACGTGCGGGTGACGACGGATGAGCTTGGCGTCGATATCGCGCGCCACATCGGCAAGCGTAAACTCACCGGCATCCGCCGCAATCTGCGCATGCAGCACCACCTGCATGAGCACATCGCCCAGCTCCTCGCGCAGATGCGCCACGTCGTCCGCCTCAATGCAATCGAGCGCCTCGTAGGCTTCCTCGATCATGTTCTTGCCAATGCTCTGATGCGTCTGCTCGCGGTCCCACGGGCAGCCATCGGGCTGACGCAGGCGCCAGATGGTCTGCACCAGACGCTGCAGCTCGGCCGACGCGTCGACCAGCGTGGACAGGTCGCGCGAACCCTCGGCATTTTGCTGAGCCATATGCTCGGCCATGGTTACTCCTCCTCCAGGATCACGTGACGGAACGCGCCGCCCTCGTAGATGCCGTAGCTGTGCGCACCGTCCTTGGGAATGCTCACGCTGCCGGGGTTGAAGAGCCACAGGCCCGGGTGCGCGGCGCTTGCCTCGTTAACCTTGATGTGCGTGTGGCCGTAGACGAGCGCGGAGCCCTCGGGCAGCGCGGGCGCGTGGTCGACGCTGTTGTGCATGCCGGCGCCAAAGACGTGGCCGTGCGTCAGGAACAGCTCGCGACCGGTCTCGTCGAACAGCGTGGCGTAGTCCGCCATGACGGGAAAGTCGAGGACCATCTGGTCGACCTCGGCGTCGCAGTTGCCGCGCACCGCGATGATGCGGTCGGCCAGGGCGTTGAGCAGCAGAATCACACGCTTGGGAGCGTAGTCGCGCGGCAGGTCGTTGCGCGGGCCGTGGTAGAGCAGGTCGCCCAGCAGCACGATGCGGTCGGGCTGCTCGGACTCGATGGCGGCGACCAGGCGCTCGGTCCAGTATGCCGAGCCGTGAATGTCGGAAGCGATGAGGTATTTCATGGGAGGGTCCTTTCGGATGGGGTTGATGTGGCCAGGCGCGAGATGTGGCCGGGCGCGCTATTCAAATCGCAGTGCCGAGGCTTGTGCCGCCTGCATCACGCGCTGGAGCGGCGCGTTGTGCTCGCGGGCAAGACGGGCACAATCCTCGTACTCGGGTGCCGCGCGCTCGCTGCCGTCGGGCAGGGTGGCTACTTTGACGGCCACCTCGCCCCAAGGCGTCGCTACCTGCTCAAAACGACGCGGCAGGCAGACGCGTTCCATCACCTGGCGACGAACGGCGTTGGTCGTGGTCTCCAAAAAGATAATCGTCTGTAGGCGCTCGATATCCTCGTGCGAGCAGATCACCTGCAGCTGCCAGCCGGGGCGACCTTTTTTGCAGTAGAGAGGCAGCCAGTGCACCTCGCGCGCACCTGCCTCGCGCAGGCGGTCGGCGGCATAGGCGAGTACCTCGGGCGATGCATCGTCGATGTCGCACTCCAGCTTGACGATGGTTTCGGGCGCATCGGTCTCGCGGGACAGCGGAGATGTACTTCCACGTTGCATACGGTCCGGATCCTTTCCGCACGGGCTCGTTTTGTTCACCCAAACGCTAGCACATCGGACGTGGCACAGGCGTGACTTTCGTCCGTCGCCGCCCTCGCCCCTATCCAAACATGTACGCCAGCCTCCAAACATGTCATTTTTTGCAGCTTTTGGAGGCTGATGTACATGTTTTGGAGCGGGGCCGCGCACGATCAGAATTGCGCTCGCACTCCGTCCACCACAAAGTTCACTACACTCAACAATTTTGAACTTTCTACGCAGTTCATCGGCCAAAAAATTACCCTCGGCATACTTACAGGCTGCACGATGCTACTCTAGTTGCATTTGGCTAACTAAGCGGCTGCCGAGGACCCCGACCGGCACCGTTACGGCATAGGAGGTTTCATGTTCGAGAAGCGGCTCTTCTCCCTGGTTCCGCAGGCAACGCCCTACATTATGGCAAGCGTCCTGTTTAAGTGGATCGCGCTCATGGCAAACATCACGGTGATGTGGGTGCTTGCGCGCATCTTGGGCGGCATCGTCACGGACGGCCTTTCCGCCGCGCTCGCCGTCGATGCCCTCGCACAGGCGGCCTCGCCGCTCGCCGCCGCCATCATCGCGCGCGCCGCCTCCATCTACCTGGCCCAACGCACCGGCGACAGGGCCGCGTTCGAGGCCGTCCGCCGCGTGCGCTCGCTCGTCTACGACAAGCTCACCGCACTCGGCCCCTCCTACACCGAGACCGTCCCCACCGCCGAGGCCGTCCAGACCAGCGTCGAGGGCGCCACGCAACTCCAGGTGTACTTTGGCGGCTACCTGCCGCAGCTCTTCTTTGCCGGCTTGGCACCCATCACGCTGTTTGTACTGCTCGTGGGCCAGGCGGGTCTTCCTGCCGCGCTGCTGCTCGCCTGCGTTCCGGTCATCCCCGTCTCCATCATGATGGTCATGCGCAACGCCAAAAAGATCGGTGCCGAGTACTGGGGCAGCTATGTCGATCTGGGCGGCATGTTCCTGGAGGCCGTGCAGGGTCTCACCACCCTTAAGGTCTACCAGGCCGATCGCAGCTGGCACGAGCGCATCAACGCCGAGTCCGAGCGTTTCCGCACAGCGACCATGCGCCTGCTGGTGATGCAGCTGCGCTCCATTTGCGTTATGGACCTGGTCGTCTATATGGGCGCCGCGCTCGGCATTATCGTAGCCGCGCTGCAGCTCGCCACGGGCAAGATTGGCTTTGAGGCGGCCTTCCTCATCGTCTTTCTGTCGCAGGAGTTCTTTTTGCCCATGCGCCGCCTGGGATCGCTGTTCCACACGGCCATGAACGGCATGGCCGCCTCGCGCCGCATGTTTGGCATTTTGGATACGCCCGAGCCCGAGCGCGGCGATGTTGAGCTTGACGGTCGCGGCGATATCGAGCTCGCGGGCGTGAGCTATGCATACGGCAACCGCACGGTGCTGGACAGCGCCAGCGCGACCATTGCGCACGGCTCGCTCGTGGCACTCGTGGGCGAAAGCGGCGGCGGCAAGTCCACGCTCGCGGGGATTATCGCGGGCCGCAAGGGTGCCTACCGTGGCAGCGTTCGCATTGGCGGCGTCGAGCTGCGCGATGCCACGGCCGCCTCACTCATGCGCGCCGTCACGCTGGTGCCCACCAACGGCTACCTGTTTGCCGGCACCCTGCGCGACAACCTGCTGCTCGCCCAGCCCAACGCCACCGACGCCGAGCTTTTGCGCGCGCTCGGCCGCACGCGCGTGGCGGCCTTTGTGCAGGCCAACGGCGGGCTCGACATGGTGATTAACGAGGGCGGCACCAACCTTTCGGGTGGCCAGCGCCAGCGCGTGTGCATGGCACGCGCCCTGCTGCACGACTCGCCGATCTATGTGTTTGACGAGGCGACGAGCAACGTCGATGCCACAAGCGAAGCCGCAATCGGCGAGGTCATTGCATCGCTCGCCGGCGAGCACACCGTAATCGTGGTGGCGCATCGCCTGTCGACAATCGTGGACGCCGATCAGATTCTGGTGCTGGAGCGCGGTCGCATTGCCGAGCGCGGGACTCACGGCGAGCTCTTGGCAACCGCGGGCGCCTATGCGCGCATGTGGAACAGCCAGGAGCAGCTCTCGGCATATGCGTATGCGGAGGGTGATGCCGAGGATGCCGGCGCGGTTGAGGCTGTTGACGGCAGCACCGCCCGTACCGATGGCCTCAACGGTGCCGGCTCGTCTTCCGCTGCCGCGGTGCCTGACTCCGGCCGCGCCCGTCGCTCGGCGCCGTCCATCATGTGGCGCATGATGGGGCTCGTCCGACCGCTTGCCGGCTGGCTTGTGCTAGCCGTCGCGCTGGGCAGCATTGGCATGCTCACCGCCGCGTTCGTGCCGGCCTTTGGCGCCCTTGGCCTTATGGCCGCGCTGGGCCGCAACGCCTTGGGGCTTGGTCTTATCGTCACATGCGCGGCCTGTGCCGCCTGCGGCATCGCGCGCGGGCCGCTCCACTACGGCGAGCAGCTCTGCAACCATTACATCGCATTCCGTCTGCTCGCACACATTCGCGACCTGGTGTTTGGCGCCCTGCGCCAGCTCGCCCCCGCCAAGCTCGAGGGCCGCGGCAAGGGCGAGCTCGTGAGCCTGGTCACCTCGGATATCGAGCTGCTCGAGGTCTTCTACGCGCACACCATCTCGCCCATTGCCATAGCTCTGGTCTGCACCGTTGTGT
The DNA here is from genome assembly GCF_003468125.1 of Collinsella sp. AM40-7AC. NCBI lineage: Bacteria > Bacillati > Actinomycetota > Coriobacteriia > Coriobacteriales > Coriobacteriaceae > Collinsella > Collinsella sp. AM40-7AC. The sequence goes on from NZ_QSGK01000011.1 coordinate 35,889, forward strand.
TTGAGGGCTTTTTGCTGGCTGTGAGCCCCGAGCTCGCGGGCATCGCGCTCGTGGCCTACGCGGTCCTGGGCGTGCTGCTGCCCCTGACCTCGGCCAAGGCATGCGGCACCACCGGCCGCCAGAGCCGCGAGGGCGCCGGTAAGCTGGGCGCCTTTGTACTCGACAGTCTGCGCGGCGCGGGCGAGACCATCCAGTTTGCCGGTGGCACCGATCGCAGCCGTGCCCTGGGCAAGCTGACCGAGCAAGTCGGCGCCGTGGACGCGCGCCTCAAGCGCCGCCAGGCGGTCAGCGAGGCCGTAGCCGATGCGCTTATTCTTGTGGCTAATCTGGTGATGCTCGGGCGTGCGCTGCAGCTGGTGGCTGCGGGAACGATTGACTTTGCCGCAGCGTTTGTCGCCGTCTTTACCTTTGTGTCGTCGTTTGGCTCGGTGATGGCCGTGAGCCGCCTGGGCGCCTCACTGCAGGAGACGCTCGCCTCGGGCGCACGCGTGCTCGATTTGCTCGACGAGCAGCCCCAGTGCGCCGAGGTCGCCGATGGACAGAACGTTGAGTTTGCCGGCGCCGCAGCCGAGCATGTGAGCTTTAGCTATGTGGGCGGCGTGGACGCGGGCGGTGCGGGCGCCACAGAGCAGGTCGCGAACGACACCGCTGCGAGTCTCATCCTCGACGACGTGACCTGCACCTTTGCGCCCGGTACCATGACCTGCATCATGGGGCGCTCGGGTTCGGGCAAGTCGACGCTGCTTAAGCTGCTCATGCGCTTTTGGGACCCCGCAGCCGGCACCATCACGGTGAGCGGCGTCGATGCCCGCCACATCAACACGGCGAGCCTGCGCAGCCACGAGGCCTATATGACCCAGGACACGCATCTGTTCTGCGGCACCGTACGCGAGAACCTGCTGGTCGCGCACGCCAACGCCACCGATGCCGAGCTGCTCGACGCTTGCCGCTCCGCCTCACTCACCACGCTCATCGACCGTCTGCCGCAGGGACTCGACACGCCCGTTGCCGAGCTGGGCGACTCGCTTTCGGGCGGCGAGCGCCAGCGCATCGGCCTTGCGCGCATCTTCCTCAACGACGCACCCTTCATCTTGCTCGACGAACCCACCAGCGCGCTCGATGCTCTCAACGAGGCGTCCGTGATGCAGGCAATCGACGAGCTCAAGCGCCGCGGCAAGACCATTGTGCTCGTGAGCCACCGTGCCAGCACCTGCGCGTTTGCCGATTTCTCGCTTTCGGTCGAGCACGGGAGGCTGAGCTAATGGCGCGCCCAGTCGACACACCGGAGCTAGCACGCAAACGTGAGCGTGAGGCCCAAATGGTGTCGCAGATGATTGCGCTGTGGTGTCGTGGGCATCATGGCGGCGGGCATGTGGTCGAACAGGCTGGCGGCGATGAGTCCGTGCGCGTGAAACTCGGCCTTCGAACCATTACGCTCTGCCCCGAATGCGCCGAGCTGCAGAAATACGCCATCGCGCGCATTGAGCACTGCCCGCACATGGGCACCAAGACATTTTGCTCGGCATGTCCTTCGCATTGTTACCGGCCTGCCATGCGCGAGAAGATCCGCGAGGTTATGCGTTGGTCGGGACCGCGTATGATCCGCTATCGCCCCATCACCGCCGTGAGACACGCGATGGTAACAGTGCAGGCCAAACGCGCGGCGGCACGAAGCAAGTAGTCGCCGGCGCCGGCACGCGCCGCCCCGCCTTTCCACTCGATTTCGGCACCCGGCGTGCGCGGCGTGTTGAGAGCTGCACCATTACAATGGAGCGGATTCACCAAATGCAAAGGAGTCGCCATGCCCGCCTGCCCGCTGGTCGATTGCCATACTCATACCTCGTTCTCGGACGGGCACGCCTCGTTCGAGGACAACGTCCGTGCCGCTGCTGCCGCCGGCTGCCGCGTCATGGTCTCGACCGACCACCTTACCCTGCCCGCCAGTATGGATGCTAACTGCGAGGTGCAGGTCGTCGAGGGCGACTTGCCGGCACATCGTTTGGCCTTTGAGGACGCCCGCAAACTCGCCGCGCAGATTGCGCCGGAGCTCACCTTTATCTACGGTTTTGAATGCGATTGGTACGAGGGCTGCGAGCCCTTGGTAGAGCACTGGTCCCAGGGCGCCGTCGTACGTCTGGGCAGCGTGCACTGGATTGGCAACCCGGGCGATATTGCGGCAGGCGCCGCGGGCACGGCAGGGACAGAGGACGTCGCGCGCCCCGATACACCCGATTCCCTTTGCGGTTGGATCGACGACGATACCAACTTGCATGTTTGGGAAAACTTAGGCGTGCGCGGCGTGTGGGAGTGCTACGTCGACGACTGGTGCCGTGCTTGCGAAAGCTCACTCAACTTTGACGCGATGGCCCATCCCGACCTGGTCATGCGCTTTTCGAAGGACGGCTTTGCACCCGACTTTGACCCCGCGCCGTTTTGGGAGCAGATGGCCGAATGCGCCCACGATACGGGTCGCCGCGTTGAGGTCTCGACCGCCGCACCGCGCAAGGGGCTCGACGATTACTACCCCGCGACCGGGCTGTTGCGCCGCTTCGCCCATGCCGAGGTGCCCATCACCTTTGGCTCGGACGCGCACCGCGCCTGCGACATCTGCTGGAACATCCGCGAGGCCCAGGCCCACGCCTACGACTGCGGCTACCGGGCCTTCGATATCCCCCACCCCACCGGCGAATGGGAATCCACGCCCCTCGCCTAACTAGTCGTTTAAGAACGTCCCCAATGACTAGTGGCGGCGGGCGTTGAGTTCGCCGGCCAGTTCGTCGAGGGTGATGCCGTAGCGCTCGAGCGTCACGAGCAGGTGGTAGATCAGGTCGCCGGCCTCGTAGCGGATGTGATCGTGGTCGTTATCCTTGCAGGCCATGATCACCTCGCTCGCCTCCTCGGCAAGCTTCTTGAGCAGCTCGTCCTCGACGTCGGTCAGCAGGCGGGCGGTGTAGCTCTCCTGTGGCGACGCATCGCGACGACCGTGAATCACCTCGGCCAGTCCCGTCAGCGTCTCGCCGATATTTCCCGGCTGCACGTTAGCTGTTCTGACTCCCATGGTTATTTCCTCTCGTTACTGCAGCGTAAAGTAGGTACCGGTCTCATCGAACCGAGGCATTGCGCCCTTTTTCTCAAAGAACTCGACGATGACGGCATGGGCCTCATCGAGCCTTTCCTTCTCGGCCTCGAGCCAAAGCGACTGCGCTCCGCAGGCATCAGTCAGGTGCACGCGGCATGGCACGCCCGCGCGGAGGAGCTCGGTGTTGCAGTCGGCGACCTCGAACGGCGTCACGACTTTCATCACACTCCCCCTTCCACGCGCTTAAAGAAGCAGGTACGGTTGCCGGTATGGCAGGCAGGACCCGGCGAGTCGACCTTGACCAGCAGCGTATCGCTATCGCAGTCGGTCCAGAGCTCCTTGACCTCCTGCATGTTGCCGCTCGTCGCGCCCTTGTTCCAGAGCTCCTGGCGGCTGCGGCTCCAAAACCACGTGGTGCCGGTCTTGAGCGTCAGTCCCACCGATTCCTCGTTCATCCAGGCAACCATAAGCACCTCACCGGTGTCATACTGCTGAACCACACAAGGAATCAGCCCACTGGCGTCGTATTTGAGCTCGGTAGCATTTATTACCTCAGTCATCATTTCTCCCAAGTAACAAACGAAATCCCACAGGTCGGCGAGGGTTGTCCAGGTGCCGCAGGTTGCCGTGAAAGAGGAGCGACGCGTACTTTGGTACGCGAGCGACGGTTTGAGCGGCAAGATGCGGTGCCTAGGCAAGCCGCAGCATTAGAAGTCCAACCTCACAGGAATCCCCTGGCTGGCCATATACTCCTTCACCTGGCGAATGCTGAAGGTTCCAAAGTGAAAGACGCTGGCCGCCAGCACGGCGTCGGCTTCGCCCTCGATCACGCCCTCGGCAAAATGCTCGAGCGTGCCCACGCCGCCGCTCGCGATGACGGGAATCGGCACCGCGCGCGCCACGGCACGGGTGAGTGCCAGGTCGAAGCCAGCCTTGGTGCCGTCGCGATCCATGCTGGTGAGCAAGATCTCACCGGCGCCGCGACGAGCCGCCTCCTCGGCCCACGCCACCGCGTCGATACCCGTGGCGTTGCGACCGCCCGCCGTGAAGACCTCCCACCTATCGGCACCCGACTCACCGGGCAGGCCGACGCGCTTGGCATCGATCGCCACGACCACGGCCTGGCTGCCAAACGCCGCGGCAGCCTGGCTAATCAGCGACGGGTCGCGCACGGCGGCAGAGTTGAGCGACACCTTGTCGGCACCGGCGGCAACCATGGTTCGCATGCCCGCCAAGTCGCGGAAACCGCCGCCCACGGTATAGGGAATGGCCAGTTCCTCGGCCGCATGCGCCGCCATCTCGATAGTCGTCGCACGGTTGTCGCTCGTGGCGGTAATGTCCAGGAAGACAACCTCGTCCGCACCCTCACGGTCGTAGGCGCGCGCGAGCTCCACCGGATCGCCCGCATCGCGCAAGCTCACAAAGTTGACGCCCTTGACCACACGGCCGTCCTTGACGTCCAGGCAGGGAATTACACGCTTGGTAAGCATGGTCTACTCCTCCCCTCGGGCGGCGGCCAGCGCCTGAACCAGCGTAAAGTTGCCTTCGTAGAGCGCGCGACCGGTAATGGCGCCTTCAATCGCACCCTCGCCCACCGCGGCCAGCGCGCGGATGTCGTCGAGCGTCGAGATGCCGCCCGAAGCCACGACGGGAAAACCCGCGACCTCGGCCACATGGCGATACGCCGCCACATCAATGCCCGTCTGCATGCCATCACACGCGATGTCGGTATACACCAGATGCTTAAAGCCCAGCTCGGAAAGCTGCGCCACGGCATCGTCGAGCGCCACGCCCGCGCCGTCGCGCCAGCCATTCACCTTGACCTGGCCGTCGCGCGCGGCAATATCTGCCACCAGCAGCTCGCCAAAGCCGTGCGCAGCCACCTCGGCAAAACCCGGCTCGGTCACCAGCACGGTGCCCAGCGCGATGCGGCGCGCTCCGTAGCCGGCCAGCTCGTCGATGCGCGCGAGCGAGCGAACGCCGCCGCCCACGTCCACGGACAGACCGTCGACGCTGCAGATGGCCTTGATCGCCGCCGAGTTGGCAGCGCACGTGTCCTCGTCCTCGCCAAAGGCAGCGGACAGGTCGACGACGTGCACCCAGCTTGTGCCCTGCTCGGCAAACGAGCGGGCGACGGCCACGGAGTCGTCGGAATATACCTTGCAGCGGCTGCGGTCGCCGCGCTCTAGGCGCACGACCTTGCCGCCGATCAGATCGATTGCGGGAAACAGGATCATCGGCCACCCTCCTCGGCGATGCTGACGAAGTTCTTAAGGATGCGCTGACCCAGCGCGGAGGATTTCTCGGGATGGAACTGGCAGCCCCACACGTTGCCATGGCGCACAATGCACGGAAAGCTCCGCGTATAGTGCGTGCGCGCCAGCACGTCGGCGGCATCGGCGTCGTCGGCCACCGCGTAGCTGTGGGTGAAGTACATGTTGGCACCCTCGGCAAAACCGGCAAGCATTGGATCGGCCGCGCCGGCAGGCGTCATGTGCACCTGGTCCCAGCCCACGTGCGGCACCTTCAGGCGGCTCGACTCCAGGCGCGTGCACGAACCGCGCATAATACCCAGGCCATCGACCCAGGGACCGTCAGCCTGCTCGGGAGTGTTGCCGTCGGCGACCATGCCCTCGTCCACAGGTACGCCCTCGTTGCCGCGCTCAAAAAACAGCTGGAGTCCCAGGCAGATGCCGAGCAGCGGAGTTCCGGCGGCAACGGCGTCGAGCACCGCGTCCGCCTCGCCGCTCTGGCGCATAAAGGCGATCGCGTCATAGAACGCGCCCACGCCCGGGATGACCAGGCCGTCGGCATTGCGGATCTGCTCCGGGTCGTCCGATGTACAGGCGGCGGCACCGGCGCGCGCAAGCCCGCGCACAACGCTCGACAAGTTGCCCTTGTGGTAGTCGACCACCACGATCTTCGGTTCGCCCACGCGACCTCCCTTTTCCCATTCAAAACCTGCCAAAAAGGGACAGGTTTATTTTGGTCGATTAAACGTTCACCCACCACATGAGACAGCATTCCCGCAGATAAAACCTGCCAAAATAAACCTGTCCCTTTTTGGCAGGTTACAGTGAACCCTTGGTGCTGGGAATGCCCTGCACGCGGGGATCGAGCTCGCAGGCGTGGCGCATCGTGCGGCCCACGGCCTTAAAGGCGGCCTCGATAATGTGATGCGAGTTACCACCCACCAGCTCGCGCACGTGCAGCGTGAGCTTGGCATCGCGCGCAAAGGCGTAGAAGAACTCGACGGCTAGCTCGGTATCGAAGCTGCCCACGCGCTCGGTCGGCACAGGCAGCTCGCAGTAGGCCTGCCCACGGCCCGAGATATCCACGGCGGCCATCACAAGCGTCTCGTCCATGGCGATCGCCGCGTCGGCAAAGCGCGTAATGCCCGCCTTGTCGCCCAGCGCCTGACAAAACGCCTCGCCCAGCACAATACCTGTGTCCTCGACGGTGTGGTGCGCATCGACCTCCACGTCGCCCACCGCGTGCACCGTCAAATCGAACAGGCCATGGCGACCAAAGGCGTTGAGCATGTGGTCGAAAAAAGGCACGCCGGTCGAGATATCGCACGCGCCGCTTCCGTCCAGGTCAAGCTTTATGACGATATCGGTCTCCCCCGTCTTGCGGGTCACCTCGGCATAACGGCCCATCTACATCTCCTCCTTTGCCAGCACGGCAAACGCAGCCAGCACCTCGTCGTTTTCCTGCGAAGTACCCACGGTAATGCGCAGACAGTCTGCGAGCCCCAGTGCGTAGCTAAAGTCGCGCACCAAAATCGAATACTCGTCGCGCAGACGCTCGCGCACGCGCGTGGCATGCGGCGTGCGCACGAGCACAAAGTTCGCCGCGCTCGGCCATGTCTCCACGGGCAAGCCCTCGGCAGCCATCGCGCGCAGAGCGGCCAGCTCGCTCTCGCGCTCGGATGCGACCTGCGCCACCACGGGCGCGTACGCATCGCGGGCACGCACGCAGGCAAGTGCCGCCGCCTGGCTCAGCACGTTGACCGAATAGATCTGGCGAATCGCTGCGAACACCTCGATAACCTCGGGCGCCGCGATCACATAGCCCAGACGCGTGCCGGCGGCGCCAAACGCCTTGGACAGCGTATGCAGAATCACCAGGTTGGGATGCTCGGCGATAAGCCCCTGCGCCGTGGTGGCCGCGCCAAACGAATCGTCGGCAAACTCAACGTAGGCCTCGTCGACCATGACCATGCCGGGACACGCATCGCACAGGTCCGCGACAAAGTCGAGCGGCGCCACGTCACCCGTGGGATTGTTGGGCGAGGTCACGATGGCGAGGTTGCACTCCGGCGCCGCCGCGAGCACAGCAGCTTGGTCGAGCCTAAAGGTCGCCGGGTCGCGCCACACGTCGCGCACCTCGGTCTGACAGAGCGACGCAAAGAACGCGTACTCGCTAAAGCACGGCGGGCAGTTGAGCAGGGTCCGACCCGCGCCGCCAAACGCCAGCAGGTAGTTATAGAGCAGCTCGTCGCCGCCGTTGCCCACGCAGATATTCTCGCGCGTCACGCCATGCCAGGCAGCAAGCTCGTCGCGCAGGTCGTTGGACATGGGGTCGGGGTAGCGGTTGAGCGGCGTGGCAGCCAGGGCCGCGTCGATCGCCTCGCGCACGCCGGCCGGCACGGGATAGGTGTTCTCGTTGGCCGAAAGGTTGATGCGCGTGGGCGTGAAGTTGGGATCGTAGGGCTCAATACCGGCCAAGTAGGGCTGGACGAGCTCCTTCATGCGGGGCGTGAGTTCGGCCATTTTAGGCCTCCTCGCCGGCCGCGCCAGCGGCACCGCCCGCAGCCGCCGCCAGGCCCACGCCCTCGGCGACCGTCGCTACGGCATCTCCCGGCCAGGCGACCTTGGTCAGGTCAGCCGCGGCCAGCGACTCGGCACTCACGGAATCCTCGCCCTGCTCCAGCACGCGACGACGCAGAGCGGCGGATAGCGCGTGTGCCCACAGACCCTCGGCCTCGGCTAGACGCTGCGTGGCGGGAGCATCGGAGAGCAGGCCCTCGGGTGTATAGCAAATGACACTCGAGCGCTTGACGAACTCTTCGACCGAAAGCGGGTTGGAGAACATGGCCGTGCCGCCGGTCGGCAGTGTGTGGTTGGGACCGGCGACATAATCGCCGAGCGGCTCGGAGCTCCAGGCACCCACAAAGATGGCGCCGCCGTTGCGAATGCCGCCGAGCAGGCCCATCGCATCCTTGCAGTGCAGCTCCAGGTGCTCAGGCGCCACGGTGTTCACGGCCTCGACGGCGGCAGCCATGTCGGCGGCGACCACGATGGTGCCCTCGTTGTCCAGCGAAGCACGGGTAATCTCGGCACGTGGCGACTGCGCCACCAGGATGTCGATGCCCGCCTCGACTTCGCGCGCAAACTGCTCGTCGCAAGTCACCAGGTAGCAGGCAGCCAGCGGATCGTGCTCGGCCTGGGCCATCAGGTCGGCCGCGACCACCATAGGCTTGGCCGTGGCGTCGGCAAGTACGCAGACCTCGGAGGGACCGGCGACCATGTCGATACCCACGTCACCCGACACAATCTGCTTGGCCGCGGCGACAAAGGCGTTGCCCGGGCCGGTGATCTTGTCGACGCGCGGAATGGTCTCGGTGCCGTACGCCAGCGCGGCCACGGCCTGGGCGCCGCCCACCATATAGATCTCGTCCACGCCGCCGAGCTTTGCCGCGGCAAGCGTATACGGGCTGATCAGGCCGTTCTTTTGCGGCGGCGTCACCATGACCACGCGTTTGACGCCGGCGACCTTGGCGGGAATGGCGTTCATGAGCACGGTAGAGGGATACTGCGCGCGGCCGCCCGGCACATAGATGCCGGCAGCGGCAAGCGGGGTCACCTTAACGCCGAGCATCGTGCCGTCCGCACGCGTGGTAAACCAGCTCTGCTCGACCTCGCGCTGGTGGAATTCGCGAATCTGACGAGCGGCCTTCTCGAGCGCGGCGACAAAAGCCGGGTCGAGGCCTTCGAGCGCGGCATCGATCTGCTCCTGCGGGAGACGGAAGCTCTGCAGCTCAACACCGTCAAAACGCTGACAGTAATCGCGCACCGCGGCATCGCCGCTGGCACGCACGTTAGCCACGATATCGCGGGCGGCGTCGACAATGTTTTGCGGCAGCACGCCCTTGCGGTTGAGCTGATTGGTGACGAGGCGCTCACCGGGAGCAAGCTTGATGGTCTTCATATCGGTATCCCCTATCGGTCGAGGTTGTGTTCGAAAAACGAGAGGCCGGGCCGCGGCGCCAATCGGCCCGCAGCCCGTACGTTGGGGCGCCCGTGTGCGCTCGCGCTATTGTGCCGAGCCCGCGACGGGCTCAAAATGCTTGTCCTTCACGGCAGCAGCCAGACGATCGGCCAAGTTGCGAACGCGCGGATCCAAGCGCGCGGCACCCGGGTTGACGAAGAAGCGAGCCGTGCAATCCATGATGCGGCCTGTGATGACCAGATCGTTGTCGCGCAGCGTGGCACCCGTGGCGGTAATGTCCACGATGCGGTCGGTCATGCCGACGATGGGCCCCAGCTCGATGTTACCGTGCAGCGAGACGATATCGGCATTCACACCGCGCTCGGCATACCAGGCGCTCGCGATGCGCGGATACTTGGTGGCCACGCGAAGCGAGCCGCGGCGGGCATAGTTGCACTCGGCCTGGCCAGCGCGCCACGCGGGCTCCGCCTCAATGAAAGTGCACAGGCCGTAGCCCAGATCGACCAGCTGCAGCAGGTTGAGGTCTGCCTCGATAAGCGAGTCCCACCCGCAGATGCCGCAATCGGCACCGCCGCAGCCCACAAAGGCGGGCGCATCGCTAGGGCGTACGATGACAAACTCGATATCGCCGACCGTGCCCTCGCCGGCACGCGTGTCGCGGCCGCGCACGATCAGGTGACGGCCGGGGTCGCGCAACTCAGAAACGTCTAAGCCCGCGGCTTCGAGCACGTCGAGCGTGTCGGCCTTAAGCGAGCCCTTGGGCACGGCGATGCGCAGCGGGCCTTCGGCTCCACGGCCCACGGCGTGATCGCCGTCGGAAGCGGCGTCCTCGGCCGAGGTGCGCGCTGCCTCCAGACGCTCGAGCGAAAAGGCGAAGCCCGCCGCCGGCACCTCGATGCCGTCGCCAAATGCGCCGGTAAAGATGGAGTCGTAGCGGCCGCCAGAACCGACCGGGTCAGGCAGACCGCCGGCATAGGCCTTAAAGACCAGGCCCGTGTAGTAATCGAAAGAGTTCATGATAGAGAAGTCGAACGACAGCACCTGGGCGTCCTCGGGTGCCAGGCCCTCGACCAGGGCACGCAGCTCGCGCGTCAGCGGCGCGACGATACCGGCGGCCTCCAGCAGCGCGTCCACGCGGTCGAGCACCTCGGCACCGCCGTGCAGACGCGGCAACTCGCTAATGGCGGCCTTGACGGCATCGGGCTCGGCGCTTGCCGCCACGCGGGCATCGAGGCCCACAAAGTCGTTGGCGTGCACGCAGCGCAGGGCTTCGGCGGCCAGCTCGCGATCCTCGCACGCCGCGAGCAGCTCCTTAAACGGACGCACGCTACCTGCGATAATGCGCGCATCGGGCAGCGCCAGCTTGCGCACGCCCTCGGCGACCAGCGAGACAATCTCGACATCGCCCGCGGTATCGCCCGCACCGATAAGCTCAAAGCCCAGCTGCGTAAACTGGCGTGAGCCACCGGCATTGCGCTGGCACTCGCGAACCACCGGCGCCTCGTAGCGCAGGCGCAAGGGCAGGTCGGCTGCGCGCATGCGGGTCGAAACCAGACGCACGATCGGCAGTGTGTTATCAGGACGAACCACCAGCAGGCGGCCGTCGTCATCAAAGAGCTTAAACGGCGTGTCCGCAATGCGGCCGCCTTCCTCGAGCGAACCCTTGTCCTCGAGCAGCGGCGTCTCGACCGGCAGGTAATGATGCTCCCTGAAGCAGCCCTTCACCGTCAGCGCAATCTCCTCGCGCGCCTGAGCCTCCTCGGGCAATATGTCCCGGAATCCCCACGGTGTGGCCGTCATCTGGTGAGCCTCCTCTTGCTGTGTTTCATATAGAGCAGAAGACCGGCATAGCTCCGCCGGTCTTCTGGGTACTTTAGCATACTAGAGTGTTTGCGGGGAGAATCGTCCTCCTCGGCTCATAGCGTATTCATTTGGAAACATAGGGGAAAGCGCGTCCCGCCCGCCAGCCAAAAACTGGGATGCGGTTTCCGGTTGAGGTCCTCAGCGGAAAGTGTGTCCCATTCTGAGCGCCTGTTCTGGGACGTGCTTTCCGTCAAACGCCAACTCGGCGCCCTGTCCCACTTAGGCGCCAATCGCGCGTCGATACTCCGCCATAACCTGAGCGTCGGCTGCCGCGGGGTCGGCAAAATAGCGCCAGTCATAGGTCTCGGCCGAAACAACTCCGCGATAGCCGCGTGCCACCAGCCTATCCAGGTCGGCGCGCATATCGCGGTCGCCGTCACCCCAGGCAAGATGCGTCGTGCCATCTGCCGCAACATCGACAAAATGCACGTGGGCGACATCATCGCCAAGCAGATCAAAATAATCGTCGATGGTATCCCCCGCCACCGCCATAGCGCCCAAATCCAGACACGCCTTAAGTGCTGGATGATCAACCGCCTCGATCATGCGCTTCGTATCGGCTGCCGAGTTCACGATCATCGACTCAACCGGCTGTAGGGCCTCGAGCACCAGTCGCACGCCGCGCTCTCCCGCATGCTCGGCAATCGCACGCAGCATCGAGGTGCTGCGGCCCCACGCGTCCTCGATTGGCTCGTTCAAAAATGCCCAGCCGCTCGAGACCATGACCTGCTCGGCTCCAAGTTCCGCCGCGATATCCACAACGTTCTTAAAGTACGCGAGCGTGCGGGCACGCGCCTCATTCCCGCGCGCCGCGATATTCCACGGCTTGGGGTTGTTCTGTTCGGGACAAAGACCCACAATCCGAACCCCATACCGCTGTGATAGCTCCCGCACCTGCTCGAGCGAATCGTATCCATGGCAATCGACATACAGATGCATCGCCCCGGTCCAAAGCTCGCAACACGTGTAGCCCGAAGCCGACGCCGAAGAAAAGAACTCCTCAAGGTCAAAATAACGATGGCTGATATTCATGACGGCAAGCTGGGGATAGCTCATAATTACTCTCCAACCCAAGCGAGGCCCCGTTCCATATAGGAGCGAGGCCCAATTACACAAACGTTATTTGCTCTTAGTAGTCGAACTGGTGATAGTAGCGACGGTAGTTGAGGTTGTGCTTGGTGACCGTCTCGTAGTAAGCGGCAAGGCGATCGGTGATCAGCGAGGAGAGGATCCACGGAGACACGATGACGCGGAACTCGTCGTCAAGGCCGGGGATCGCGAACTCGGCGGTGTCGATGACGTTGATGTCGGTGTCGCCGGTCACGCCGCGGGTCAGGAACGCGCGGACGCGCTCGTCGAGCTTGCGGTTCTCGTCCTCGCCCATGAACAGGAAGACCGGGACGCCGGGCTCCACGAGCTCGAGGGTGCCGTGGAAGAAGTCGGCCGAGGTGATGTAGCGGGTGCGCTTCCACTGCATCTCCTCGAGGATGCACATCGAGAAGAGGATGGTCTCGCCCCACAGGGCGCCGGAGCCGATGAACATGGTGTAGGGGGCCAGGGCGTACTTCTTGGCGAGCTCCTCGGCGCGCGGCTCGAAGCGCTTGCGGATATCGAGCATGTCCTTCCAGATGTCCTTGGTCTGCTCGATAAACAGGTCAAACTTGGGGAAGCAGCCGCGGCGGTTGAGCAGGCGCAGGCCGAAGCAGTCGGCGAGGTAGTAGCCCTTTTCACAGCCGCCCGAACCATGGTCAGAAGCCATGGCGACGCAGTTCTCGGCGCCGACAGCCTGGCCGATGGGGCCCTCGGGCTTGGTCATGGCGTAGACGCGAATGCCCTTTTCCTTCATCTTCTTGACGGCCTCGAGGACCTCGGGGGTGGTGCCGGACTCGGAGGCGGTGAGCACGACGGACTTCTCGGTCATGCGCTTGTGGCCCATGACGTTCCACTCGGCGGCGTGGATCAGGTAGACCTCGAGGTCGCGGTCGCCGAACTTGTTCATGAGGTACTCGAGCTGCATGAGCTCGTCCCAGGTGCCGCCGACGCCCATCAGGAACACGGCGTCGTAGCCCTCGTCGGCGACCTTGTCGGCGAGCGCGGTCATCTTCTTGCCGGTCTCGTAGAGCGCCTTGCCGTCCTCGAGATAGCCCTCCTGGTCGAAATGCATGATCTCGATCTTCTCGGTTTCCTTCATTTGTCTCTCCTTTCTGGGGTTGTTTCCACATCCCCCATGCCAACGGGCATCAAAACCCGCTTACATTCCGTAACACTCGGCCGCTTTGGCCTTAAGCGCATTGACTGACTCTTCGTAGCCCTCCGCCTTGACCTCCATTTGCTTGGAGACAGCATCGAGATACGGGTGAACGTCCCATGACTTCAGACGCTCGGCGATTATTGCCGCAATCGTCTGGAAGAACACGAGATTGGGAATTGCACTGAGCAGCGGAGCCACCTGAGGCACCACAACCTCGTGAGCCCTACCCTTGGGATGGGCCGTGAGCAGCACCGTTTTTGCCGTAACGTTCGATAGCGCATCGGCGATATTCGCAAGACGCTCCGACCCCTGCGGATCGTCGACAATAAACACCAGGTAGCCTGGGGTTATCTGCATCTCGGGACCGTGGACGAACTCCTCGCCTTCGTGATGCATGGCAGGAATCTTGATGGTCTCGCTCAGTTTGAGCGCCGCCTCCTCGGCAACACCGTAGTTGGGGCCGTTGCCGACGACCATAGCGGGCGTGTGCTCAGAAAGCTCGAGCATGTGGTCTTGGACATATGCCTCGGCGGTCTTGCACATCACGGCATTAGCCTGGATAGCCTCGCGCAGGCCATCAAGACGCTGAGCAACGCCCTTGGCGTCAATCGTTCCGCGCGCCTGACCGCCGTAAATACCAAAGAGCACCAGGTACTCAACGAGAACCTCGACGCCCAGAGTCACAAAGTCCACCGACTCGACACCCACACCGTAGTCAAGAACGATGTCGGCGTGTTCCTTGATGGGTGCCTCGACGTTTGCCGTGAGCGCAACTGCAGCCATATCGTGTGCGCGCATGTAATCAAGAGCCGCGATCGTATTGGTCGAATAGCCACTCTGCGAAACGGCAATGTTGAGCGCATGCTGTGGATAGGTGTGTTCAAAATCGACGAAGGCCTCGGGCGTCACAACGGACACCTGCATTTGCAGTGTATCTTGCAGGTAATCGCGGGCGCAATCGGCGGCATGGCGCGACGAACCCGAAGCAACGATGCGCAGCGCGTCAAAAGAACCGGACTGGAAAATATCAACGAGCTGCGCTACCAGCTCAGACGAACGCTCGAGGTTCTCTCCCATACGCACATGGGCAAGCTGAACGTAATCGAGCATCTTCATCGTCTCACCTCGTAACAAATCATTAGTATTTGATACCAATCACAGTTACAGGTTACGGCTTTTTGATACCTCTTTGTCGATTAATTTATCCCCATCGGCGAACGGTCGATTTTGAGCCATGTAAGGTTGTATATGCAGTCTGCTCAACGAATCATAATTCCGTCAGCTTTTCAGCCCGTTATGCAAAAAACCAGCTAGTACGTATAGGTATATCCACCCGCATCACCGCGGTTAAACGACTTGACGTACTCGATCGCCTGGCCGCTCGCATCGAAGCTCACGCACTCAAGCGTCAAGGCAAGATCGCCCTGCTCCAGTCCAAGCAGGCCGGCATCTCGCGCGCCCAGCGCTTCGATATCGAGCTTTTCCTGTGCCATGACCGGCTTTCGGCCCAACATCTCATAGGTCTCGTACAAACTGAAGACCGACACGTCAATATCTTCGATTGTGGGAAACAGCAGGCACGGGATGAACGCCATCTCAATCGATACGGGATCGCCGTTGACGCAGTTCAAACGCCGAATCGAATACAGTAAATCGTCCTCGGCAATGTCAAACAGGTTGGCATAGTATGGGCCCGCATAACGCTTGGAACGCGCGAGGATGCGGACGGACGGCTCGCCGCCCGAAGCGCGAACCGATTCGCGAAAGCCTCCCGTTCGCTCGTAGGCAACGGGCACTTTCTGTGCCACAAACGCGCCTTTTCCGCGGACGCGTCGAATCTGCCCACGCCGAACCAGCTCATCGACAGCGCTTCGGATGGTCAAGCGCGTCGTACCAAATTCCTCGGCGAGGTCTTTTTCGGACGGAATCATGGAACCCGTGGGATATATACCGCGCTCGATACGCTCCTCGATGCGGCGTCGAATGCGCATATAAACCGGGGTGGCATCTACTGTTTCAGCCATTGTTCACCTGCCACGCTCCTCATGCCGTTCTTTTCGCCGTTATCGGCAAAGCGGAACTTTGTGGGCAAAATCACCGATTTGCAATGCTCCACAAAACGCATGTCCTTATCAAATTCTATCGTGCTCTCATAGAACACCGGCGTTCCCTCTTCTTGCTGGAGCAACTCGGCCTCTTCGGCGTTCAAACGCGAGATGGAGATATGCTCACGTCCATGCTCAACGCGCACGCCACCTTCTTTGAGCAAGACATCGTAAAGGCTCTCACACTCAAAATCGTGATCGGGAAGCGAGGGGCACAGGGACAGGTTAACGTGAGCCGTCTCAATTGACGCCGGCTCGCCCTCAATAAGTCGAACACGCTGCATGCGGAGCAAAGGAGCGCCTACAGCAACCCCAAGCTTGTCGGCAAGCGCCTCATCCGCCTCGATGGCCCCGGTGGAAACCAGACGAGAAGAGGGGTGCAGGCCGGCAGTCCGCACAGCATCGGAGAAGTTATACGTTTCCTGAAAGATATTGAGCGGTTTGGGAGGACACACATACGTACCCGATCCGCGACGGCTCTCGAGCGTTCCACACGAGATGAGCCGCGTGATACCGGCGCGCAACGCCGTACGCGAAACGCCAATCTCTTCGCACAGCACGCGCTCGGCCGGCAGGCGATCGCCGCCGGCAAGCTGATGGTGCTGGATATACCAAAGAATCCCCTCAACAGCACGATCTTTGGGGGGAATTGCATAAGATTCGCCTGCCATTGCACAGACCCCTCGTTCAGAAACGTATGTCGCCAAAATTAGGCCAGACCACCCATGGCATCAAATTCGGCCTTGATCTTCTCGGCGACATTCCGATACGACTTATACAGGC
This sequence comes from Collinsella sp. AM40-7AC, assembly GCF_003468125.1. Classification (NCBI taxonomy): domain Bacteria; kingdom Bacillati; phylum Actinomycetota; class Coriobacteriia; order Coriobacteriales; family Coriobacteriaceae; genus Collinsella; species Collinsella sp. AM40-7AC. The sequence goes on from NZ_QSGK01000011.1 coordinate 52,204, forward strand.
TTGAATCGCGTTTGACTTCATCGGTCATAACGGGAATCTCTAGTTTGGAAACCTCGTCTTTTCCCGTCTGAACCGCCACAACAACGCCCATACCAAGACACATATTACGCTTGGCTGCGTTCATTTTTGCCGCCTTAGCGGGATTTGCTAGAATACGCTGGGCAAATTCCTGTTTAGAGACCGCTTCATCGGCCTCCGGATCGCCCGCCTCGGCCACTTCGCACTGCAACACGTCCGCATAGTCAAAAATCTTCGGCTCGCCGCCGCGCTGATGTACGGCCCACTTGCGACGCGTGGCATCCTGGTAGATAGCCGGCAAAAACGTAAACCGCGGCGGGTCCAAAATCGTATCCGTGATGGTAAACACATCGGGATCAAAGGCATCCTGCGGGTTTTTCTTCTTGAACAGCCCCATATCAGCCTCCCGTACTAGCATTAAACAACTTAAGCTGAATATAGCACCAATTTCAAGCCGCCACCTCACCCTATCGGTACGCGGCGCCTATGGCTCGCCCAGCGGAAGAGTTCACGGACGAGGGCCGGGGAGGCATACTTTGTTTTGAGAAGTGGGCTTCGCGAACTTCTCAAAACAAAGTATGCCTCCCCGGCCCGGCAATGTATCGCAGGTTGACCAAAGTAAGATATGCAGTTTCCAAGGCCGCAACAGCAACAGCCCCATCACATTAAAAAATATCAGCCCCCGCATATCGAAACGGTCGAGAGGGCCTTGCCCGGCGGGGTGGCCTTGCTCCGGGAAGTTCGCGAAGCCCACTTCCCGGAGCAAGGCAACCCGCCCGGAGCAGGCCCCAGCGCGAGACCATCCAGCAATGCGCTCCCCGAGCAATCGCTCACCGCTGGTTGCGCAAAAGTCAGCGAGCGAGTTCCAGGTGCCCCAGGTCGCCGCGAAAGAGGAGCGATGCGTACTTCTTGTACGCGAGCGACGGTTTGAACGGCGAGATGGGGTGCCTGGAATCCGCGCAGCGTCGAGCCATTACGCGGTTTGGTAAAACCGCGTAACTAAGTTACTCGTTGTCGCCTGCGGTCATTTGGGTTGCGGAGAGCGTGCCGTCGGCGGCAGTTGCAGCCGCAGCGTCGGGCCAGACCCAGTCAGTGAAGGCCGGGTGATCGAAGCCCTCGTCGCACGCGAACTCAAATGCCTCGGTGCGGAAAGCCTCCCACTCATCAATCTGCTCGGCAAACTTATCGGCGTCGACCATACGCAGCACGTCGGCGGCCAGGGCCCAGCGGTCCATGTTGTTCAGGCGCAGCATGTCGAACGGCGTGGTCGTGGAGCCCTTCTCCTCGTAGCCGTGGACGCGGAAGGCGTCGTGGCCGGGGCGGTTCCAGATCAGGCGGCGAATCGTGCCGGCATAGGCGTGGAATGCGAAGAGCACGGGCTTCTCACCGCAGCCGAACAGCTCAGCCCAGCGCTCATCGCTGATGGCCTGGTCGTTCTCGCAGGCGTTCTGGATCTTGAGCAGATCGACCACGTTAACGAACCACACCTTAATGCCTAGCTCGCGCAGCATGTCGGTTGCAGCCAGGGCCTCGAGCGTCGGCACGTCACCGCACGTGGCAACTACGACGTCAGCCTCGGCGAGCGAGTCGGCAGTCGATGCCCACTCCCAAGCCGCGACGCCCTCGGCGAGCTCGGCGCAGGCCTCGTCAACCGTCTGGAAGGTCGGGGCGGGCTGCTTGCCGCAGAAAATGGCGTTGACGCAGTCGGTGGACTGATAGACGCGCTCGGCCACAGCGAGGGCCATGTTGGCGTCGGCCGGATAGTAAGCATTCACGATATGCGTGTCGTTGGCCTTGTTGAGCAGCAGGTCGATAAAGCCGGGGTCCTGGTGCGAGAAGCCGTTGTGGTCCTGGCGCCAGACATGGCTCGACAGCAAAATGTTGAGTCCGCTGATGGGAGCACGCCACGGAATCTCGCGCTTGGTGGCCTCGAGCCACTTGCAGTGCTGGTTGACCATGGAATCGACCACGTGCACAAAGCTCTCGTAGGAGCTCCACACGCCGGAGCGTCCGGTGAGCACGTAGGCCTCGAGGAAGCCTTCGCACTGGTGCTCGGACAGCTGCTCGACGACCTTACCGGAGCCGGCCAGCAGCTCGTCGTTGGCCTCGTCCTCATAGAAGCCGGCGTCCCACTGCTTCTTGGTCACCTTGTAGGCAGCTTGCAGGCGGTTGGACGCGGTCTCGTCGGGGCCAAAGATGCGGAAATCGTCCATGTTCTTGGCCAGAACGTCGGCAGTGTACTCACCAAAGACGCGAGCGGCCTCGGTGGAGCCCCAGCCGTGACCCTTCTCGGCGACGGGGATCTCGTGGGCGTAAATATCGGGGAGCTCGAGCGCGCGGCGCACCTTGCCGCCGTTCGCGTTGGGGTTGGCGCCAATGCGCAGCTCGCCGGTTGGCATAAAGGCCGTCACCTCGGGGCGCACCTGGCCCTCGGGCGTAAAGAGCTCCTCGGGCTTGTAGGAGCGCAGCCACTCGCGCAGTACGCGGAAATGCTCGTGGGTGTCCTTGGCGCTCGCCAGCGGCACCTGATGGGCGCGCCAGGAGTCCTCGGTCTTCTTGCCGTCGATGTGCTTGGGGCAGGTCCAACCCTTGGGAGTACGGAACACAATCATGGGGTAGGCAGGGCGGGCCACGGTCTCGCCTGCGGCGGCCTGGGCCTGCGCGGTGGCCTTGATGTCGCAGATCTCGTCAAAGACCTGCTCAAACAGGGCAGCGAAGCGCGCATGGATGCTCGCGTGGCTCTCGTCGTCAAAGCCGGCGACAAAGAAGTGCGGCTTGTAGCCCATGCCCTCAAAGAACTTGGTGAGCTCCTCGTCGGACACGCGGGCGAGGATGGTGGGGTTGGCGATCTTGTAACCGTTGAGGTGTAGGATCGGCAGGACGATACCGTCGGTTGCCGGGTTCACGAGCTTGTTGGACTGCCAAGAGGTGGCAAGCGGACCGGTCTCGGACTCACCGTCGCCCACCACGGCCACGGCCAGCAGGCTCGGGTTGTCCATGACGGCGCCGTAGGCGTGGCTGAGCGTGTAGCCGAGCTCGCCGCCCTCGTGGATGGAACCGGGCGTCTCGGGCGCAAAGTGGCTCGGGATGCCGCCGGGATAGGAGAACTGGCGGAAGAACTTCTGCAGGCCGGCCTCGTCATTGGTGATGTCGGGGCGGATCTCACGGTAGGTGCCATCGAGCAGCGACTGGGCGGTGCCAGCAGGGCCACCGTGGCCCGGGCCCATCAAGAAAATGGCGTTCTGGTTGTGATCGGCGATGAGGCGGTTGACATGACCGAACAGGAAGTTGATACCGGGCGTGGTGCCCCAGTGACCGACCAGACGGTGCTTAACGTCCGGACGACCAAAATCGCGCGTCTCGCCGGTCTTCTCGTCGACAAAGTCGCTGCGCATCAGCGGGTTGGAGCGAAGGTAAATCTGGCCGACGGACAGGTAGTTCGAGGCGCGCCAATACAGGTCGACACCCTCGAGCTCGGAAGTGGGAACCTCATGTCCCAGTTTTTGCCACGGCGTTCCCAGTGTTTTAGCCATTGTTTATGTCCCTTCGCTGCGCGGTCGCCTTCCGATACGGCAACCTTTCGTTGGGACTAGTATATTTGCTAAAACGTTTTATCATGGTGAAAAAACGTTTTATCATCCTGATTTGCCATATGGACAGGCAAAAGCAGACATTCACCTGCGGCATTGTCTGTCACAGGTACTCCACATTCAATCTGCATGAATTGATAAACGTGTTTAGTTGTGTTTAGTAAGCTCGAGCACGCTGTCCTTAACGATAAGCGCCGGCTCCAGAACGACCTCTTCGGCACGCCTGCCGCCCCTACCGGCAAGACGCTTGGACATGCAGCCAAAAGCATGCTCGGCGAGCACGCCGGGGTCCTGCTCGATCGCGGTCAACGCCGGCTCAAAGAGAACGTCGGCCGCCGAGTTGTCATAGCTCACCACCGAGATATCGCCCGGAATGCTCTTCCCCATCTCATGCAGACGCTTGAGCAGACCCAGCGCAATGTTGTCCGAGCTTGCGAACACAGCAGTGGCGTCAGTTGCGAGCACCGCCTCCGAGGCCTCGTAGGCACTCGGAATGTAATACTCACTCTCGAACTCCAAGCGCGCATCGATGGGCAGCCCCACCTCGCGCAGCGCACGCTCGTAGCCGGCAAGACGCTTACGACCCGTATTGGAACGGCGCGCATTAACCAAGCAGGCAATACGACGGTGGCCCTGCTCGATTAGATAGCGGGTGGCCATATAGCCGCCCATCTCGTGGTCGAACATCACCTTGTCGCACTCGAGTCCCTCAATGGCACGGTCAACCATTACCGCCGGGATGGGCAGATGGCTGACTTCTTCGCGCAAAGCGCGGTCGTCCGAGAATTCGTCGCCCACGACCAAGAACACGCCATCGACGCCGCGCGTCACCAGCTGGCGCAGGAGCTCTAGATCGTCCTCGGCGCTTCCACCCGAGCTGGTAATAAAGAGCGCGTAGCCGTCCTCGCGGCAGCGCTTTTCCAGACTGCCAGCGAGCGAGGCAAAAAATCGGCTCTCGATGTTGGGAACGATAAGGCCCAGCGTGCGAGACTCGCGCATGACCAGGCTGCGCGCGATCTGGTTGGGAACATAGTGGTTGCGCGCCGCGACCTCTTTGATGCGCTTGCGGTTTTCTTCCGAGATGCGACAAGGCCGGTTGTTGAGAACAAGCGAGACCGACGAGGGGGAAAGCCCCACCTCCTGGGCAATCTGCTTGAGAGTAACTTTGTTGCCCATCTCGCTCCTTCCGAGTATTCGCGCAATCTCTTGAAAGTATAGCGACCGTCCCTCTACCTCGATGATAAACACTTTACCAATCCGGTAGACGGCTGTTTTATCGCCGCGATTGGTGCAAAGCAACCTGACCCCTTTGCACCATGTGATGCATTGGGGTCAGGTTACTTTGCACCAAATCCATCCGGGTGGGGTATATTGCATTCGATTGATGAAAACGACCACCATAAGGCGGATATACGTATGCACGAGAATGACTTTTTTAACGAGGACCTGCTCTGCGCGCTCGCTGGCGTTGCCGGCGAGGACAACGTGCTCATGAGCGAGCCCATGCGCGAGCACACCACGTTTAAGATCGGCGGCCCGGCCGACGTCTTTGTCACGCCCGACACCGAGCAGGGACTCATTGCCACGCTCGATACCTGCTACCGCTGCGATCTGCCACTCACCATCGTGGGCAACGGCTCCGACCTGCTCGTCGGCGACAAGGGCATCCGCGGCGTCGTCGTGGCGCTGGGCGAAGGCCTCTCTAACATCACCGTCGACGGCACGCATGTTACGGCAGCAGCCGGCGCGCTGCTCTCGGACGTAGCGGCCGCGGCAGCCGAGGCTGGTCTTACCGGCATGGAGCCCATCTCGGGCATCCCCGGCTCGGTCGGCGGTGCCTGCTACATGAACGCCGGTGCCTACGGCGCCTGCATGGCCGATGTTTTGGAGTCCGTGCGCGTCTATAAGCCCGCCCGCGTGCTCGACGACGGCACCCGCGGTAGCGGCAATATCATCGAGTTCGATGTCGATGAGCTCAACCTGGGCTATCGTAAGAGCCGCATTGCCGACGACGGCTTTATCGTGCTTTCGGCCACCTTCAATCTCGCCCCGGGCAACGCCGCGATGATCAAGGCCGACATGGATGACTACCGCCAACGCCGCGAGGACAAGCAGCCGCTCGACATGCCGAGCGCCGGCTCCACCTTCAAGCGCCCCGAGGGCTATTTTGCCGGCAAGCTCATCATGGACGCCGGCCTGCGCGGCCATGCCGTTGGCGGTGCGCAGGTGAGTGAAAAGCACTGCGGCTTCATCGTCAACGCCGATCACGCCACCGCCGCCAACGTCGACGAACTCATCCGCCACATCCAAGCAACCGTCAAAGACCAATTCGGAGTAGACCTAGAACCAGAAGTCCACCGAGTCGGCGAATTCCTTTAAAAAGAAGGCCCCGAAAGGGGCCTTCACCATATTTATTTAGATAACCCAGTCCGGTATGTCGCGCCCCGAACCCGGAAGGTCCGGGACTGCGGGCGAGGCATAAGGTTGGTCGCGAGTTCCGCACGCAAAGAAGGCCACTTAATGTGGCCTTCGTCTTGCGCAGGACTGTAGAGCAGGCAACCTTATGCCTCGCCCGCAGTCCCGGACCAACTTACTTCAGACCGCAGTTACGACAGCACCACGCCGCCAAGCCAGCCCCAGCGCACGCCAGAGCCAGTGCCGTAGAACCGAATAAACGCATCAAGTGACTTAGACGTAATGGCGCCCTCGTTGCTCATAACGATGCCGCCGCCAACATAGATGCCCACGTGTCCGTACAGCAGACCCGGCGTACCGGTTCCGCTGTGCGACGAGTCGGCCACGATCATGCCCACCTGCAGCGCCGAGCGGTCGGAGCTATAGCACCAGGCGTTGAACATGTCACACGCGTTGCCGCCAAAATAGCCCACGCCGGCATTGCGGAAGACATTGGTAACCCACGCCGCGCACCAGTTCTGACCCGGCGAAGGCGTGGAGTAGCACGCGTTGACGACGGCCTGCTGCTTGCCCGAGCCGGCATTCTGCTGCGGAGTTCCGGGCGCATACGATCCACCGCCCGAGCTCGAACCACCCGAGTAGGAATTGTTCTTGTTCGCGGCGGCCGCGGCAGCGGCGGCCTTCCTAGCGGCCTCCTCGGCCTGGGCGGCAGCGAGAATCTCGGAATCGCGCTGAGCCATGAGCTCCTTGACGTCGTCGGAAAGACCGTTCAGCACGGTCTGGACTTCTTGCTGCTTGGCCTGCATATCCTGCATCTGAGCCGTCTGCTGGTCCTTGAGTTTCTCCAGGTTGGCCTTTTGTGCTTCGAGCTCGGTCTTCTGCGCGTCGAGCTCAGCCTGAATCGTCTGGATATCCTCGATGGCATCGCGGTCGCTCTTGTTGATCTTCTCAACGTAATGCGCGTTGGCGACGAGTTCCTCAAACGAGCCAGAGGCCAGCAGCAGCGACAGGATGTTCGTACCGCCGGACTTGTAGCTGGCGGCCACGCGATCGGAAAGGTCGTTGCGCTTCTTCTTGAGCTCGGCCTTCTTTTCATCGATCTGGGCCTGCGTGTCGTCAATCTTGCCCTGGACATTCTCGATGTCGTTGAGGGTCTGGGCATTCTTGTTGGCCAGCGCCGCATACTCATTTGCGATGCTGTCGAGCTGGGCCTGAACCTCGTCGAGTTGGGCCTGGGCGGCATTCAATTTATCGGTGGTTTCTTTGGAAGCCTCCGCCGCATGGGCGCGAGTGGGCAGGCCAAAAAGAACTGCCGCAGAAGCGGCGCCGAACAGGGCCTTAAGGGCAGTGCGGCGCGAGAGCTCCTGGGAAAGGATGGAATCGCTGTTTGGTGACATATGTACTCCGTTACATGCTTATTTATATGTCGCTCAACTCATACATATTAGCGTACATATGGCGCGTCCCAACGATTTCCACGAACGGCAGGAAACTACAAGGTCGGCGGCTCGTAAGCAATTGTCAAATTTGAGGTAACAATTGAGCAAGCTCTTATATGAGTACGTTAACATAATCCTCTGCTTTTCCTACAGTGCACCATTTGGGCGTCCCCGCCTGCGCTATACTCCCCTCTAGAAGTGTTCCTGATTCGATAGGAGACTACATGTCCAAAGCACTCGACCCCATAGACACCTGCGTCCTCGTTACCGGTGGCGCCGGCTTTATCGGCTCGCACACCGTCGTTCAGCTGCTCGAGGGTGGCTACCAGGTCGTCATCGTCGATGATCTCTCCAACTCCAGCGCCGTCGCCGTCGACCGCGTCAAGACCATCGTGGGCGACGAAGCCGCCAAGAACCTCACCTTCTACAAGGCCAACGTGCTCGACCGCGATGCGATGAACAAGATCTTCGATACCCATCAGATCGACCGTGTCATCCACTTTGCCGGCTTTAAGGCCGTCGGCGAGTCGGTGAGCAAGCCCGTCGAGTACTACCACAACAACATCGAGAACACCCTGGTGCTCATCGACGTCATGCGCAACCATGGCTGCAAGTCCATCATCTTCTCGAGCTCCTCGACCGTCTACGGCGACCCGGACAACCCGCCCGTCACCGAGGAAGACCCCAAGAAGCCCGCAACCAACCCCTATGGCTGGACCAAGTGGATGATCGAGCAGATCCTTATGGACGTCCACACCGCCGACCCCGAGTGGGACGTCGTGCTGCTCCGTTACTTCAACCCCATCGGCGCTCATCCGTCGGGCCTGATCGGCGAGGACCCCAAGGGCATCCCCAACAACCTGGTGCCCTATGTCGCCCAGGTCGCCGTGGGCAAGCTCGAGGCCGTTCAGGTCTATGGCAACGACTACCCCACCCCCGACGGCACCGGCGTGCGCGACTACATCCACGTGTGCGATCTGGCCTCTGGTCACGTTGCCGCCCTTAACTGGATGAACGGCAAAACCGGCGTCGAGATCTTTAACCTGGGCACCGGCACCGGCACCTCGGTACTCGAGGTCGTCGCCGCCTTCTCCAAGGCTTGTGGCAAGGAGCTGCCCTACGTGATCCGCGAGCGCCGCGCCGGCGACATCGCTGCCAACTGGTGCGATGCCTCCAAGGCCGAGCGCATGATGGGCTGGAAGGCCCAGTACGACATCGCGGACATGTGCCGCGATAGCTGGAACTGGCAGAGCCACAACCCCAACGGCTTCGCCGACGCCGAGTAGCAAAAACCTACATACCGCTCTTGCCCCGATCTCACGTTGTGAGGTCGGGGCTTTTTCATGGCATGTAACCATTCGCCGAAAATCGACCAACTTTTTTATCTTGCCTGTACATGTTTAAACAACATGTTTTACAATAGGCGTATCGAATCAGAACATCGGAGGCGGACTGCACACCCATCGGCAGGCCGACCCCACAACAAGAAGGTTGGTGAGCGCATTCATGGAGCGTGCAAGCGGCGTCCTCATGCCCGTCTCATCTCTGCCCGGACCATACGGAATCGGCGGCTTTGGCTGGAATGCCTACGACTTCGTCGATTTTCTCGCCTCGTGCAAACAACATTACTGGCAGATTCTGCCCCTTACGACGACCAGCTATGGCGATTCGCCCTATCAGTCGTTCTCGGCCCGCGCAGGCAACTCCAACTTTATCGACTTTGCCGAGCTTATCGAGGCAGGGTATCTGGAGCAGCGCGATATCGATGGCGTGTATCTGGGATCCGACCCCAGCAATGTCGACTACGGTGCCATCTTTGGTGGCCGCCGTCAGATTCTCGACCGCGCCGCCGAGCGCTTTGCTGCCGACAAGCCGGCCGATTTCGATGACTTTATCCAGGCCAACGAGGACTGGCTCATCCCCTACTGTGAGTTCATGACCGTCAAAGAGGAGTGCGGTCTCAAGGCGTTTTGGGAGTGGCCCGCGGAGCTCCGCACCCGCGGCGAGGCTTCCGCCAAGGTCTGCGCCGACCATCCGGCGCGTATGCTCTACCACCAGATGACGCAGTACTTCTTCGATCGCCAGTGGAGCCGCCTCAAGGCCTATGCCAACGAGCGCGACATTCTCATCATCGGCGACCTGCCCATCTATGTCTCGCGTGACTCCGTCGAGATGTGGGCGACGCCTGAGCTCTTTAAGATCGACACCGCCGGCAATCCCGTGAGCGTCGCCGGCACGCCGCCCGACCAGTTCTCGGCCACCGGCCAGTACTGGGGCAACCCCATCTACGACTGGGACGCCATGGAGTCCGACGGCTTCTCCTGGTGGGAGGGCCGCATTCGCGCCGCCCTCGACATGTACGACGTCATCCGCCTGGATCACTTCCGCGGCTTCGAGGCCTATTGGGAGGTGCCGTTCTCCTCGCCCGATTCGTCCTACGGTTCGTGGACGCAGGGTCCCGGCCTCAAGTTCTTCAAGACGCTCGAGGAAAAGCTCGGCACGCTGCCCATCATCGCCGAGGACCTGGGCTTCCTCACCCCCGGCGTCATCGACATGCGCGACAACTCGGGCTTCCCCGGCATGAAGATCCTGCAGTTTGCCTTTGAGGGCACCAACTCGTACTACCTGCCGCATAACTACATCGCCAACACCGTCGCCTATGTGGGCACCCACGATAACGAGACGGCGCGCGGTTGGTTTGAGGGAACGGCCACCCCGCGTCAGCGCGAGCAGGCAGCCCTGTACACCCATCAGCAGGCCGGCGAACCCATGGCAGATGCACTCAATCGCACCATCGCCGCCAGCGTGAGCGACACGTGCATCTACACCATGCAGGACCTGCTCAACTTGGGCAACGAGGCGCGCATCAACACCCCTGCCACGTTGGGCGGCAACTGGACCTGGCGCATGCTCGACGGCGCCATCACCCGCGAGCTCGAGCACAAACTCACCGACTGGACCGAGACCTACTTCCGCATCCCGTCGGAAGCCGAAATCGAGCTTCCTCAATAGGAGCTACCGCGCCCGACCCCTCCCCACCGTGCGGACGCGCTTGCTTTTTCCCGCGCGAGGCCACCCCAATCCCCTCGCGCGGGCTTCTTATGAATTGCAGACATGAAACAACCCATCACAGGAGAAAACATGCCCCAAATTAACCTCATGGAACTCGCCGAGCAGTCTTTTGGCACCTCGCTCGAGCAGCTCGACGACCGTCGCATTTACAAGCTGCTGGTCAAACTCGTGCAGGAGCGCTCCGCCGCCTGCCCGCTCAACAACGGCAAGAAAAAGCTCTATTACATTTCCGCCGAATTTTTGATCGGCAAGCTGCTCATCAACAACATGATCGACCTCGGCATCTACGATGAGGTTAAGGACCAGCTCACCGCCGCAGGCCACGACCTCAACAAGATCGAGGAGTTCGAGGTCGAGCCGTCGCTCGGCAACGGCGGCCTGGGCCGCCTGGCCGCATGCTTCCTGGATTCCATCGCCACGCTGGGCTTGACCGGCGATGGCGTGGGCCTCAACTATCACTACGGCCTGTTCCGTCAGCGCTTTGTCGACAACCAGCAGAAGGCCGTCCCCGACGAGTGGCTCGGTGAGCAGGACATCCTAGTCGACGACGGCCGCTCCTACACCGTCGAGTTCGGCGATTTTGCCGTTACCTCCAAGCTCGTCAACATCGACGTGCCCGGTTACGGCCAGCCCACCAAGAACCGTCTGCGCCTGTTTGACCTGGCAAGCGTCGACGACGGCCTGGTCCCCGGCAGCTCCATCGACTTCGACAAGACCGAGATCGCCAAGAACCTCACCTTGTTCCTCTACCCCGACGATTCCGACGAGCAGGGCCGCCTGCTTCGCATCTATCAGGAGTACTTCATGGTGAGCAACGCCGCCCAGCTCCTGATCGACGAGGCCGTCGAGCGCGGCAGCAACCTGCACGATCTGGCCGACTACGCCGTGGTCCAAATTAACGACACGCACCCCACCATGGTCATCCCCGAGCTCATTCGCTTGCTCACCACCGAGCATGGCATCGAGTTTGACGAGGCCGTGACCATCGTACGCTCCATGGTCGCCTACACTAACCACACGATCCTTGCCGAGGCGCTCGAGAAGTGGCCGCTCGCCAGCCTGCAGAAGGTCTCCCCTGCCATCGCCGACATTATCGTCAAGCTCGATGAGATCGCGAAAGCCGAGCACGATGACCCGCGCGTCGCCATCATCGACGAGCACGACACCGTCCACATGGCCCACATGGACATCCACTTTGGCTTCTCCATCAACGGCGTAGCCGCCCTCCACACCAAGATCCTGGAGGACACCGAGCTTCATCCGTTCTACGAGATCTATCCCGAGAAGTTCTCCAACAAGACCAACGGCATCACCTTCCGCCGCTGGATCCATGGAGCCAACCCCGCGCTCGCCAGCCTGCTCGACGATGTAATCGGCACCGACTGGCGCAGCACCGGCGATCTGAACAAACTCGCCAAGTTCGCCGACGACAAGGACGTTCTTGAGCGCCTGGCCGCCACCAAGGTCGAGGCCAAGGCCATCATGCGCCAGTTCATGGCGCTCGAGCAGGGCGTGACCATTCCCTCCAACGCCATCATCGACGTCCAGGTCAAGCGCATCCACGAGTACAAGCGTCAGCAGATGCTCGCGCTCTACATCATCTGGAAGTACTTCGATATCAAGAACGGCAACAGGCCTAAGCACCCTGTCACCATCATCTTTGGCGGCAAGGCGGCGCCTGCCTACACTATCGCGCAGGACATCATCCATCTGATCCTGACGCTGTCGCAGTGGATTGCAAACGACCCCGACGTGGCTCCCTACCTGCAGGTTGTCATGATCGAGAACTACAACGTCACCGCCGCCGAGCGCGTGATCCCCGCCGCTGACATCTCCGAGCAGATCAGCCTGGCCTCCAAGGAGGCGAGCGGCACCTCCAACATGAAGTTCATGCTCAACGGCGCCCTAACCCTGTGCACGCTCGACGGTGCCAACGTGGAGATTGCCGAGCTCGTGGGCGACGAGAACATCTATACCTTTGGTGCCTCGTCCAAACAGGTCGAGCAGCTCTACGCCGACGGCACCTACAACGCCGGTGCGCTCTACCGCAAGCCCGGCATTAAACTGCTGGTGGACTTCATCACCAACCCGGCCTTTATGGCAACCGGCAACGCCGAGCGCCTGCAGCGCCTGCACGACGACATTAAGGGCAAGGACTGGTTTATGGCCCTGCTCGACATTGAGGAGTACATCCAGACCAAGGAGCGCGTGCTGGCCGACTACGAGGACCAGGACGCCTGGATGCGCAAGGCGCTCATCAATATCGCCAACGCCGGCACCTTCTCGTCCGACCGTACGATCTCCCAGTACAACGACGAGATCTGGCACCTGAGCTAATTCGGTTTCATCGCCCATCCTCTTGAAAACGGAGCCACGGCAACGCGGCTCCGTTTTTTGTGCCCGCACGTTACCCTGTGATCCGACTCGGCCAAACAATCTCGATCCATAACAACTACTCAACCAAAACGGTCCCAGCTGTTACAGATTGAGACATACCGGCCCCTCCCCTTGGGTTTATCTCAATCTGTAACATCTAGCAGGTGAAATTCGCCTTTGGTGTTACAGATTTAGATGAAATGGTTAGCTCAGCGGAACCGTCTCGATCTGTAACATCTAACGTCCGAAATCGGCCCTATCCGTTACAGATCGAGACAAACGACCGGTCAGACAGTTCCAACACAAAGAAAGGCTCCCCTCTCGCCCAGTGGACGGGAGGGGAGCCTTATATGTGACCGCGGCAAAAGGATGGCAAAGCCGCAGTCGCCCAAAGGGAGGGCCTGGATGCACCGGGCCTAGATAAGGTTCTTGCCAGACACCTTATCGAAGAGATGAGTCGCGTTCTTCTCGAACTTGAACCAGATGGGGTCGCCAGCCTTGAGCGCGCCCTTGGCCTCGAGGTCGACGACGGGGATAATCAGGACAAACTGGCCGTCGGGAGCGGTCACGTGGACATGCTCGGTCGAGCCCATGAGCTCGGTCACCTCGACGGTGCCCTGGAGCGCACCCTCCTCGCCCTTGTCGGCAAGCAGGATCTGCTCGGGGCGCACGCCGGCCGTAATCTCCTTCACGTCGCCGCCGTCCCAGTTGAGGGCAAGCTGAGCGCAAGTCTCCGGGGCGAGCGCCACGTTCATATCCTCGGTCTTGACAGTAAAGCCGTTGCCCGAGCGCACCAGCTGGGCATCGAAGAAGTTCATCTGCGGCACGCCGATGAAGCCGGCGACGAAGATGTTCGCGGGATGGTTGAAGACCTCCTGCGGCGTGGCGATCTGCTGGACGACGCCGTCCTTCATGACCACGATACGGTCACCGAGGGTCATAGCCTCGGTCTGGTCGTGGGTAACGTAGATGAAGGTGCCCTTGATCTCGTGACGCAGCTTAATGAGCTCGGCGCGCATCTGGTTACGAAGCTTGGCATCCAGGTTGGACAGCGGCTCGTCCATCAGGAAGACCTTGGGGTCACGCACGATGGCGCGGCCGATGGCGACGCGCTGGCGCTGGCCGCCAGAGAGCGCCTTGGGCTTACGGTCGAGGTACTCGGTAATACCCAGGATCTCGGCAGCGGAGCGAACCTTGCGGTCGATCTCGTCCTTGGGGACCTTCTTGAGCTCAAGCGTAAACGCCATGTTCTCGTACACCGTCATATTGGGGTACAGAGCATAACTCTGGAACACCATGGCGATGTCGCGGTCCTTGGGCGCCACGTCGTTGACGCGCTTGCCATCGATGAACACATCGCCGGAGGTGATGTCCTCCAGGCCGGCGACCATGCGCATCGTCGTGGACTTACCGCAGCCAGAAGGGCCAACGAGGACGATGAACTCCTGGTCGTGAACGGTGAGGTTGAAGTCCTCTACAGCGAGCACACCGTCCTCGGTAACCTTGAGGTTGTGCTTCTTCTCCTCGGTCTTCTTCTTTTTGCCAAAGAAGCCCTTCTTTTTTGACTCGTTGTTGGGATACACCTTCTGAACATGTTTGAGAACGATCTCGGCCATGTCTTTACCTTTCGATACGCGGCGCCGCGCTGAGAGGCGCCGCCAAAACTTGCAAAACAGTTACGGCATCAGCCCTTGACGGCACCTGCCACCACACCGTCGATGATGTACTTCTGGCAGAAGATGTACATGATGACGATGGGGATGACGACCATCATGATGCACGCCATCATGGGGCCGAGCTCGACGTGGCCATAGCCGCCACGGAAGTACTGGATCAAGATAGGAATGGTCTTGTACTTGGTGGAGTCGAGCGTAAGGTAGGGCAGCAGATAGTCGTTCCAGACCCACATGGTCTCAAGGATGCCGACCGAAAGATAGGTGGGCTTCATAATGGGAAGGACGATCTTAAAGAACACTTGGACCGGGTTGCAGCCGTCGATCATGGCCGCTTCCTCAATCTCGAGCGGGATGTTCTTGACGAAGCCGGCGAACATAAAGACCGCGAGGCCCGCGCCAAAACCAAGGTAGATGAAGCAGATGTTAAACGGCGTGTTAAAGCCGATGCGGTCCGCGAGGTTGGACAGCGTGAACATGAGCATCTGGAACGGTACGACCATCGAGAAGACGAACAGGTAATAGAAGAAGTTCGAGATCTTGCTGTTGACGCGCACCACGTACCAAGCGCACATGGAGCAGCACACCAGAATCAGCACGACCGACGTGACCGTGATGATAAGCGAGTACATAAACGCCGAGGCAAAGCCCTGCTCGTTCAGAGCGTGCACGTAGTTTGCGAGGCCGTTGAACGTCTCGGGCGTGAGCAGATCGAACGCCGTGGTGGTGCTGATTGCGGTCGCTTTCTTAAAGGAATTGAGCGCAATCATGAACACGGGGTAGATCCATGCGAGCGACAGGATCGTAAAGAAGATCGAGAGCGCGCGGTTGATAGCCTTATCGCGTTTCATTACTGCTGCACCTCCTTGGACCTCGTGGCCTTAAGCTGGATCATAGAAATAGCGACAACCAGGATGCAGAAGATAACTGCCTTGGCCTGACCGATGCCCTGCCATGCGATGCCAGCACGCGAATAGAACGTGTTGTAGATGTTCAGGGCGAGCATCTCGGTGGAGTGCGCCGGGGCGCCACCGGTAAGGGCGAGGTTCTGGTCGAACAGCTTAAAGCCGTTGGTGATGGACAGGAACAGGCAGATGGTGATGGTCGGCATCAGGTTGGGGATCTTAACCTTCCAAAACGTCTGCCATGCCGTAGCGCCATCGACCTTGGCGGCCTCGATGTAGTCAGACGGAATGGACTGCAGACCGGCGATGTAGATGATCATCATGTAGCCGACCTGTTGCCACAGGGTCAGGATGATAAGGCCCCAGAAGCCAGCGGCGGAGTTGAGGGCGATAAGCTGGGCACCCACGTTGGAGAGCAGGCAGTTGATCAGAATCTGCCAAATGTAACCCAGTACAATGCCGCCAATCAGGTTAGGCATAAAGAAAATCGTACGGAAGATGTTGGTGCCCTTGAGCGCCTTGCGAGTGAGCGCCTGCGCAATGGCCAGCGCGATCACGTTGATGAGCACCGTCGACAGGAAGGCAAACGCCACGGTAAAGAAGAACGACGTGGAGAACTGCGGATCGGACAGCGCGCGCACGTAGTTCTCGATACCGACAAAGTGCGCGTTATTGATGGTAATAAACTGGCAGAACGAGAGATAGAAACCCTGGATAAAGGGAATCACGAACCCGATCATAAACGCCAGGCACGTGGGCAGCATAAAGAGCGGCCACCAGCGCTTGAGTGCTTTGCCCATAGAAGGGTCCTTTCAATATGCAGGGGGCGGGCAAACCTACGTCTGCCCGCCCCCTGTCGCTAATCAGATAGCTTGGGCAGCAACTGCTTACTCGGAAGCAGCCTTCTCGGTCTTCCAGCCATCGACGAAGGCGTTCTTGACGCCGTCCCACTTGGTGTTGTCGGCAGCATAAGCGATGAGAGCCTGCTTGAGGTTCTTCTTCCACTCCTCGGAGGGGATGTAAACGAAGTCCCAAGCGACGGTCTTCTTGCCGTCCTTGGCCATAGCAACGGCCTGCTGAGAGAAGACGTTGGTGGTCTCCTTAGCGCTCTTGAACGGGGCGGTCAGACCCATCTTGTCAGCGATGATGCTGGTGGCGGTGTCAGAAGTGACGCACCAATACATGAAGTCCTCGGTGGCCTTCTGGGCATCCTCGGAAGCCTGGGAGCTGACGCACCAGTAGTTCTCGCCGCCGGAGCACAGGCCCTGGTTCTCCTCGCCGTCGACGCCGATGTAGATCGGCAGCATGCCGAGCTGGTCGTCGGTCATACCGGCCTTGGTGAGGTCGGCGTAGGCCCAAGAGCCGTTCTGATAGAAGACGGCCTTGCCGGTTGCGAACTCGTTGGTGGCGTCGTCACCGGTCTTGGAGGCGAGCTGCGAAGGATCGCAGGTGGAGTCGGTGATGTACAGGTCGAAGATCTGCTTAAAGTTGTCGAGATACTCGCCCTTGATCTCGTCGTCCTCCTGATTGTGCTCCTTCTCGAACTCGTAGTAGAGCGGGAGGTTGGCGAGGTGCGTGGTGTAGCGCCAGCTGGAGGAGTCATCCATACCGGCGGAAGTGAAGGCACCGTCAACGCCGAGCTCGTCCTTGCGGGCCTGGATGTCATCGGCGCAAGCCTTCAGCTTGTCGAAGGAGTTGATGTCCTCGGCCTTGTAGCCGGCCTTCTCGAGGAGCTCCTTGTTGTAAATGATGCCGTAGCTCTCCTGAACCCAGTCGATACCCAGATCCTTGCCGTCGGACTGCAGCGCCAGGGAGTCGTCGATGAGCTCGCCGCGGAGCTTGGTGTCGGAAAGATCGGCGCAGTAGTCCTTCCAGTTCTTAAGGCCGGTGGGGCCGTTGACCTGGAACAGCGTCGGAGCGGAGCTCTTGGACATCTCGGACTTGAGCTTCTCCTCGTAGGTGTTGGAGGCGGCGGTCACGATCTTGACCTCGACGCCCTTCTCCTTCTTGTACGCCTTGGCGATCTCCTTCCACTCCTTGTCAACCTCGGGCTTGAACTGGAGGAAGTAGACCTCGGCAGCGTCACCAGAAGCAGAGGAGCCAGAGCCGGCAGAACCACCGCAGCCCACGAGGCCCAGACCAAGAACCGCAGCCGCGGAACCAGCAAAGCCCAGGAACTGCCTTCTGCTCATTTCGTTCTTCATTACAATCCACCCTTTCACACCGTGGCGGCACCCTTTGCCGCCGCCTTCGGAGATTGGCTCGGGGACTTTGCCCCTTTTGCTGACTTGTACAATACGCTATTTGGCTAGTTGTTTGAACAAGTATTACTAGAGCGGTAGAAAAACTTCGGTGAACGGTAATTTCGACTTGATACTTGACAAGTTTTGTATAAACAATTATTTGTTATCGAATGCAGAGAAAACGCCCGATCAAGCCGATGCATCGTCGGTTTGACCGGGCGTTTTCGCTTTGAGGGCATGAGTCTCGTCAGGCTGCGAGCTAGCCGGCTATCGCTTGGAATTGACGCGGTAATGGAAGATCTCGGGGTGTGTGCGGGCATGCGTGACCTCGAACAAGATGCCGTCCGAGGTGTACGACTGGCTCTCCATAACGGCGACGCAGTTGTACTTGCCGAGGTCCAGATAGCTGCAGTCTTCATCGTTGGCGAGCTCGACACTCACCGTACGACGGCTCGCCATCACTTTGACGCCGCGCTTGTGCTCCAGATAGCCGTAGATAGAATCCGCCGCGATCTCGGGGGTCAGGCCCTTGGCGATCGACGCCAAAAAGTAGCCATGGTCCACTTGGCGCGCGCTGCCGTTGAGGCTTCGGACACGCACTACGCGAATCAGCTCCTCGCCCACCTTAAAGCCCAGGCGACGTGAGAGTTGCTCAGTGCAAATCAAATGTTCAAAAGACTTGACCTCGGTCGATGCGACGGCATTGTTGCGTTTTGCGAACTCGCCAAACGACTCAACCTCTTCGAGTGCGCCCAGCATGTCGGTTTCGCCCTTAAGCCAAATAACGCGCACGCCCTTACCGTGTATAGGCTGCACAAACATCTGGTCGGCCAGCATGCTCAAGGCGCGTCGAACGGTATTGCGCGTGCAGCCAAACTCCGCGGTCAGTTCGGCTTCGGTTGGCAGCATCTCCTGAAACGCATAGGTCCCGTTGATGATGCGCGAACGGATCTCGCGGTAGATTCCTTCGTAAATCGCTTTTGGCATGATTTCACCTCTAATGAATATGTATGGCTAGGCACGATAGCATTTCTTAAAGTTGTTTAAACCGATTATCGGTAAAGCACGGATTATTTACCGTCGACGGTTCCCCCGAAACCAAAATCGGACCGAATCAAAACCGTCAATGCGGCAAGCAGCCAGTCCTCTACAATGAGTTCATTGTTTAAACGTTCTTGCTCGCACAGCATGTTGCATCCGAAAGGCATATTATGCTGCAGAAAATCCAACGTTTTGGCGGAGCCATGTTCGCGCCCGCCATGCTGTTTTCTATATCAGGCCTCATGGTCGGCATCTCCGCCCTCGCAACGACCGTGGATATCGTCGGCGACCTCGCCGTATACGGAACCCCCTGGTACGTTTTCTGGACTATCATTCAGCGCGGCTCGTGGACGGTCTTTAAGCGCCTTCCACTCCTTTTTGCCGTAGCGCTGCCTATCGGCCTTGCCCAAAAGCAACCGGCACGCTGCTGCCTCGAGGCGCTCGTAGCCTATTTTGCCTACTGTTTCTTTTTGAGCGAGATCATTAAGCTGAGCGGAGACAACCTTGGGCTTAAGTACCCGTCGTTTTTGACCTCCGCTAGCGGCATCACCGTCATCGACGGCATCAAGACGCTCGACACCGGCATTATCGGCCCGCTGGCGGTGTCGGCAACCGTCGTCGCGATCCATGACCGCTTCTACGATGCCAAGGTTCCCGATTGGCTCGGCACCTTCTCGGGTTCCTCGCTGGTCTACCTCATCAGCTTTTTTGCCGTGTTTGCCCTTGCCGCCATCTCGGCCGCCATCGTGCCTTTCGCATACGCTGTGACCGAAACGCTGCGCCACGCACTTGCGGGCGTCGGCCCCTTCGGCGTGGGCATCTTTGTGTTTTTGGAGCGAGCGCTCGAGCCCATGGGGCTGCACCATCTGCTCTATATGCCCATCTATTACGACAATCTGGTCATTCACGACGGTATTTACGCCACGTGGACCAACCTGCTCCCCATTCTCTCCCATAGCACGCGCCCTTTAAATGAACTTGCGCCCTGGGCAGGTTTTACCGCCACCGGCTGGGGCAAGCTCTTTGGCCTTCCCGCCATCGCGGCAGCATTCTATTTCACCGCCAAACCCGAACGCCGCGCCGGCCTTAAGGTCATCCTTTTGCCCGCCATCGTCGCCTCGGTGGTCTGCGGCGTCACCGAGCCGCTCGAGTTTCTCTTTATGTTCACCTATCCCGGACTCTTTTTGCTCTACGCCGTCCTGTCCTCCTGCCTTGCCATGACCATGAACTTCTTTGGCATCGTCGGCATCTTCTCGGGCGGTCTCATGGAAATGACGGCCTTCAACTTCATCCCACTCATGCGAATGCATGCCGGCTCCTACCTTTTGGCGCTCGGTATCGGTCTGATGTTTAGCGCTGTCTTTTTTCTGGTCTTCCGGGGCCTCATTCTGGCTTTCGACCTAAAAACCCCAGGCCGCGAGGATCATATCGCCAGCGATGCGGCGCTCGCACGTCTGACGGGAAAAAGCTCTGCCAAAGAAGGCGCGGCCCAAAACGGCACCGACAACCAATCATCCCAAGATCATCTGCTTGCTGAGCAAGTCGTTGCGCTCTTGGGTGGCGTTAGCAATATTGTAGGAGCGACCAATTGCGCCACGCGTCTGCGCGTTGAGGTCGCAGAACCTTCCGTTGTCGCAGACAACGCAGCCTTCGTCGCGGCGGGCGCCAAGGGCCTCATCATTACGGGCAAGACCGCCCAGGTGATTATTGGCATCTCCGTTCCCCGCGTTAAAGAGCATTTTGACCAGATCATGGGCCTCGAGCCGGGATTTGTGCCCACCACCTCGGCCTCCCCTGCAGCCAGCGCAGCCCATAAGCGCGGCGATATCTGCTTCTTCGATATCGACGGAACACTCGCCTGGCAAGACCCTCGAGTGGCACAAGAGCTTCCCGAGAGCGAGCGAGACCTCTCCCCCTATCCCAATGAAGCGGTCTCGCAAGCCATCCGTGATTTTGTCGCCAAGGGCAATATGGCGTTTATCTGCACAGGGCGCACGCTGAGCTGCATCCATCCAAAGCTGCTCGAGCTGCCCTGGACCGGCATCGTCTGCCTCGCGGGTGGCTATGTCGAACTTGAGGGACACGTGATTCGCGATTTGGCGATGACGCCCGGCATGCTGCAGCGCCTTGCTCCCATTCTTGAGCAATCGGACGAAGTGATTCGTTTTGAGGGACTCAATGGCGTCGTTCGCATGAGTGCCGATGCGCCCGACGCCCCGGGATACGCCCGCACCGTGGGCGATGCAATTACGCAGCTGCAACATTACAGCGCCTACAAGATCTTAATGTCCACGTCGCTTGCCAACCGCATCGCTCAGGATCAAGCGTTTGAGCCGCTGCTCTGCTTTAACGAGCTCGAGCTCGAAGTGACCGAGATTTCGCCTCGCGAATGCACCAAGCGCGAGGGTATCCAGTCCGTACTCGACGCCCTCGATCCCCACCACGGAACCGTATACGGCATCGGCGACGCCAGCAATGACGTCTCGCTGATGAACGCCGTCGACGTTGGCATCGCCATGGGCAACGCGCCGGACTTCCTCAAGGAAAAGGCCGACTATGTCACCGACAGCATCGACCACGACGGCGTCGTCACCGCGCTCGAACACTTTGGGCTTATCTAGCCAAGCCCCTACCGCACTTGCGGCCGCATGGACCAATCGTCTTCAACCGCCGCGCTCGACGCCCTAATGTGGCAATATGTTGTCTGCATAATGCAACGATGCAACCTATCAAAGAATGCGAGAACCCGTGTCCAGTCCGTTTACCAGCTTTTTAGCCCAGCACTTTGACCAGATTAACGACTATCTGGCCACGTTCTTTGACGGACAGGCGACTTCCGCCGATATCGAGCGCTACCTGTATACCCCGCTCTCGGCATTTACGGCAAACGCTGGCAAGCGCCACCGCCCGCTCATCTGCATGCTCGCCGCCACTGCGGTAGGCGGCA
The DNA here is from genome assembly GCF_003468125.1 of Collinsella sp. AM40-7AC. Lineage (NCBI taxonomy): Bacteria > Bacillati > Actinomycetota > Coriobacteriia > Coriobacteriales > Coriobacteriaceae > Collinsella > Collinsella sp. AM40-7AC. The sequence goes on from NZ_QSGK01000011.1 coordinate 73,923, forward strand.
GCTTTGAGAGCGCCCGCAGCGCAGCGGCGGCCATCGAGCACTTTCAGTCGGGCGCACTCATCCACGACGACATCGCCGACAACGGGCAGATTCGTCGCGGCAAGCCCTGCATGCACCTTACCGAGGGCACCGGTCTTGCCATCAACTGCGGTGACCTGGCGCTCACCATGGTCACCAAGACGGTTCTCGACGACCCCACGCTCAACGCAGACGTGAAGCTTCGCGTGCTCCACGAGCTTACCGAGATGATCGTCCGTACCATCGAGGGCCAGGCGCTCGACCTGGGCTGGGTCCGCGACGGGCGCTTTGACATTTCGGTCGACGATTATCTGGACATGGCGACGCACAAGACCGCGTACTACAGCGGAGCGACGCCGCTTGCCGCCGGAGCCATTATCGGCGGCGGCAGCGAAGAGCAGATTGAGGCACTGCGCGCCTTTGGGCTGCACACGGGCCTTGCCTTCCAGATTCAAGACGACCTGCTCAACTTGATCGGCACCAAGGAGGCCGCCAACAAGGACTTCCGCACCGATATCACCGAGGGCAAGCGCACCCTCGTTGCCGTGCATGCCCTGTCAGACGAGCGCCATCACGACGAGATCGAGGCAATCCTTTCCTCGGGCACCGAGGACCCTGCGCAGCTCGCACGCGCCGTGGAGATCTTCCAGGAGACCGGCTCCATCGATTACGCCCACACCTATGCGCTCGACCTGACCGCTAAGGCCAAGGCCGCTATCGAAGGCGTCGAGCTCGACCCGCATGCGCGCGAGCTCTTCCTCTCAATGGCAGATTTCTTTGTGGAGCGTCTTAACTAGCGGGGGTCATAAAACCTGTGGGCAGCGAGTTTGGGTACAAGTTGCTACACTATTGAATGCATGTTTATAAATTGTCTCGCGTTGTCTATCCGACACACGCTCAAAATAGTACGAATGGTACGCCGAAAGGGGTTCGTTCATGGAACCTATTACCACGGGCATGCAGGGAGCAGCCGTCGAGGATGTTCAGTCCCGCCTTCTGCAGCTCGGCTATACAATCGATGACGCCGAGGTTGTCGACAAGCGCTTTGGCACCACCACCGAGCAGGCCGTCAGCACCTTCAGGCTCGACAGCGGCCTTGCTGCCGGTCATGCCGTCGATATCCCCTGTTGGAGCGCCCTGGTCGACGCCTCGTATAAGCTGGGCGACCGCACTCTGTATCTGCGCATGCCCAATTTCCATGGCGCCGATGTGCAGGCCCTGCAGCGCGCTCTCAACGTTTTGGGCTTTGCCTGTGGCGAAGACGACGGCTACTTTGGTCCGCATACCGAGGCCGCCCTGCAGCAGTTCCAGGAAAATGTCGGCCTGTTTGCCGACGGCATGGCCTTCCAGGACACCTACGCCTACATCAACCGCCTGCACCATGTGTGGGAGGGCAAGCCCTCGGTCACCGAAGCCGAGTCCCGCATCGGTTTTGCTCGCGCCGCCAACGTGCTCGAGCGCTTCCAGATCGCCGTTATCGGTGAGGACCCCATCGCACGCAGCGTTGCTTCGCGCATGTGGAACATCGCCACGGCAACGACCGACAACAGCGGCATGATGCTCTGCGACTCCGAGGTCCCAACCGACGTTGACCTGGTGCTCGAGATCGCAAGCGACGAGCTGCCCGCCGACGCCGCGCCACGCGCCACGATTGCCCTCGCCGAGTGCCACAACCTGGCCCAGCGCATCCGCACCGCCAATGTCGCCGCGCAGCAGAAGCCGGCTCGCATTCGCATTGAGCTCACGGGCATGACGCGCTACAACGGCACCTTCACGGCCAGCGACGCGCAGACGCTCGCCGTACGCCTACTCGACGGCGTTTGCGATGCCCTCGCAGATTAGGTAAACTAGACGAGTTGCTTTTGGGCAACACCACACATTGGGACGTAGTTCAACGGTAGAACTCCGGTTTTTGGTGCCGGCTGTTGGGGGTTCGAATCCCTCCGTCCCAGCCATTAAAACTGAGCGCCCTAAGCCCATAACGGCCCAGGGCGCTTTCTTGTGGGCAAGCGGAGGAATTCGAACCCGCAAGGGTGCGGAGCTGAGGAAACGCGAAGCGTTTTCCAGCGCAGCACGCAAGGAGCGAAGCGACGCAGCGGGGCGCGGCCGCCGACCAGGCGGACGCGGAATCCCTCCGTCCCACACCAGCCAAGAGCCCCTCACGTCAAGCAAATCGAGCCAACGCCGCCAAGCGGAGGGATTCGAACCCGCAAGGGTGCGGAGCGACGCAGCGGGGCGCGGCCGCCGCAGGCAGACGCGGTGTCGGCACTTGGGGACGCTCCTAAGTGCCGGCATTATAGGAACGTCCCCAAGTGCCGGCTCGGGACTATTTTCGAGGACCCTCCGAAGGACTGTGGCCAAAAAACGGCAAATATGAGTACTGTTACCGTTGTAGCTACATTATTTTCGTTAATAAAAGAAGATCTTAATGAGATTTATTCGCATCAAGGTCTTCCTTTAATGAACACTTGAGGAGATACGGCAGCTTATCTGCTCGATCGACACGTCAAATCACCTTAAATTTGGTCAAAATTACTGCTACTAAAAGAGTATCAGTACTCATATTTGCCGTTTTTTGGCCACGGCTCTTTATAGACACCCTGTACAGCGACGGTGGTAGATTTCGGAACGTGTCCGTCAGCCCCGTTCCGAAAAGCGAGCCGCATGCAACGGCCAAGCCACGACAGGCCCCGGGAGAGCGGGGACACCGGCTTAGGTTTATCGCGAGTTCCGCACGAACAGGAGGCCACTTAATGTGGCCTCCGTCGTGAGCAGGACTGTAGAGCAGGAAACCTAAGCCGGTGTCCCCGCTCTCCCGGGGCCGGCGGAATTTAGTTGTTCAGCATGCGGTCGAAGCTTCCCGAGTCGCCATCCCGATAGTCGGCGGTCATCAGAATCTCCTGCGGAATGCGCCCGCCTTCACGTAGCACATTGCGGAACTGCACGCGCGTGACCATGGGCAGATCCTTGATCGTCGCCGCCAAGTTCTGCGGCACGCCCTGGTTGGCAGCCGCGCGCTCGCACTCGCCGCCGGCCTTCACGCGACGCTTATGCTCGGCGAGCATGGCGCGGTACATACCGGCATGCAGGCGAATCTCAACCACATTGGCATTGCGAGCCTGCTCGACGATGCGCGCGCCCTCGCGGTCGATATCGCCCACGTAGTAGACGTAGTTAAAGCGATAGCCGATCTCGGCCAGATAATCGTCCAGGGCATGCGAGACGCTCGCCTTGCATCCGCCGCCAAAAATCACGCCGCCCACCTTGATGCCAAAGAGCTTGGCGTGCTTGCGGCCACGCAGCAGCCTAACGATCTCGTCGTAGGTGTCCAGGTTCTCGACCATAATGAACGGCTTATCGGCGCCCAGCGTAAAGAAACCCGTAAAGTGCACGGGGCGGTTGGGGGCGACCTTGATCGCCTGCATGCTGATGCCCTTTTCGGTCATGCGCCTTATCAGGCGCTCACCGTGCTTGCCGTCAAAAGCCTTCTCGTCGTTAAAAATCTGGTAGGCACGCTGGCGGCGCGAGGCAACCGGCGTATCGGCACCTCGGTTTTGCTCGATCCAAGCCTGGATGATTGCGATTTCCTCGGCAATCTTGCGGTTGGACATCTCGTTGTGCTGAGTGCGCTGCGGCGCCTTTTTGCCGTCCTTGCCCTCGACCTTAACAATTTGAGTCTGCTGTTCCTTGATCTTAGAGAGCGCCGTAGGCGTAGGGACAACTTTGAGCAGCTGCCTGCCCAAAACGCGGGCAAGGGCAAACGCCGATACCTCGCCGTGGACGGCCGACTCGGGCTGCTGGGTAGCACTATCTGCTACGGCAGACTCCGGCTTCTTCTGAGACTTGCGCTTAGAATCGCCTTGGAAATTGCGCTCGCGCTTTGGCATAGACGCCTGCTTCTGCGGACGATCGGACTTGCTCTCCTTCGCCGACTGGCGCTTAGGCTGCCCCGAAGAAACCTCGGCAGTCACATCCTCGTCCTGCGGCGTGGTCTTCTCGGTTGCAGTCTCGGCATGGGAACTGCGGCCCCCACGATGGCGACGGCGGCGAGGCTTGCTCGACGCGCTCTGCTCCGTCCGCTCATCAGTAAGCTGCTGGCCCTTGGCCTCGGCATCAACCTCAAGCTGCGGCTCAACAGGCTTCTGCTCGCGAGTCGCCGGCTCAACGGTTTTCTCGGTTTGTTCGGCCTTCTCGGCCTGAGCGATCGAAGCCGGCTCGCCCTTCTCCTGACGCTTTACGGGATACGCGCGTCCCGCAAAACCGCGGCCGGGACGACACGAACCCGGAGCCCTCTTGGCAGACTCCTCAACATCGTCTGCAACCTCGGAAGGCTCTTCAACCTCACGCGCGACATCCTGCTGCGCAGCCTTAAAGTGGGCACCACGGCGACGCTGGGGCTCCTGGGCCTCCACGGGCTTTTGCTCCTTCGCGGGCCTCTGCGACTCGGCAGCAACCTCGTTCTCAACAGCCTCGGCATCCGTTTCACCCTTTTGAGCAACGGCGCGACGGAAGCGCTCCTGCTGAGCGCGACGCTGCGCATCGCGCTTGCCACCCCCGCCAAAACCGCCGCGTCCTGCCTTGGCCGTAAAGGCACGCACGACGTTCTCATCGAGCAACTCATCGGTATCAACATGCTCACGCGGAGCAACTTCTTCCACAGCAGGCACGTCAGCGGAATCCTCGACGACAAAATCTTCGACGGACTCGGCAGGCTGCTCCTGAGCATCGCGGATCTCGACATTGATGGTATAGAACGCCGGGCGCCCGTTAATGCCGCTGCCCTCGATCTTGGTCACGATATTTGCCGCGATAAGCTCATCGCGCATCGCCTTGGTGTCGCATTCCTTATCGACGGAGCGGAAAATCTGCGCCAGCGCGCTCGACTTAATCTTGAGCGCCTTGCGGCAGAGCAGGTCGTAGGCAACCAGCTTGGCGCGCTCGGCAGAAAGCGACGTCTGGCTGCTCAGACGCTCAGCCAGAGCATCGACATTGTTTTGATTATCGGAATATACCGTCTTGGCCACGGGGCCCCTTTCATATGCACACATATACGTCCATATGGTACAACGCACGAGCCTATCCACGCAAAACATCTGCGAGAACGCCCTTGCACCACCTGTTCTCACAAGAAAAAAGACCGGGTCCGCTTGATTGCGGACCCGGTCTTTCCGAGTCAAATAGATGGGAGATTCAACCCGTCCGACCGACTAGGCCTTGGCGGCCTCGGCGTCGGCAGGAGCTTCAGCGGCAGCGGCGCGACCGTACTCGGCCTTGCCCATCTCGGACCACTCGGGCTCCTCATCAGGCATGGAGCCGGCCTCCTTGCCGAAGAACTCCTTGAGACAGTTGACGGCAACGATGAGGCCCAGGACCATCAGCAGGACGGCGAAAACGAGCTGCAAGCCCTTGGTGGCGGCGACGGAGACGGCGGCCGTGGTGGCGGTAGCCGGGATGGTGCCGAAGAAGCCGTAAGCCTGGACAGCGGTCATGCAGCCCATGGCGCTCTGGACCAGCGAGGTGAAGGTGCAGCAGAGCAGGAAGGCGACGGGCACGTAGAGCATCCAGCCCTTGCGGCCGGTGCACTTGCAGAACACGGCGAGGGTGATCATGGTCATGCCGCCGAGCAGCTGGTTGGAAGCACCAAAGAGCGGCCAGATGTTGGCATAGCCGCCAAAGGCGAGGGCGAGACCGGGAAGCAGGGTGACGACCGTGGCGAACCAGGGGTTGCCGAGAACCTTCATGTAGCCGGCCTTGGACTCGATGGCCAGGGCGTCGTTGGTCTGGGCAAAGAACTCGGAGAACGAGGTGCGGGCGATGCGGGCGACGGCGTCGAGCGAGGTCAGGGCCAGAGCGGAAACGTTCATGGTCATGAAGACGGTAGCGAGCGTGCCGTCAACACCGAAGGCCTGCATACCGCGGGAGATACCAGCAGCGAAGATCTGGAACGGGGTGGAAGCGACGCCAGCGTTGAGGGCGCCGGTACCGGCGGTGTTCATGTCGGAGAACATGATGCCGGCGACGATGATGGCAAGGATGCCGACGAAGGACTCGACGATCATGGCGCCATAACCGACCTTGACGGCGTCCTGCTCCTTCTCGACCTGCTTGGAGGAGGTACCAGAAGAAACGAGGCTGTGGAAGCCGGAGAGGGCACCGCAGGCAACGGAAACAAACAGGACCGGGAACATCATGCCGGAGGCAGTGGAGAAGCCGGTGAAGACCGGAGCGGTGATAGTGGCCTGGCCGTTAACGCCCAGGACGACGATGCCGAGGACAGCGCAGGCGATCATGACGATCATCATGATGGAAGTGAGGTAGTCACGCGGGGTCTTGAGCATCTGGATGGGCATGGCGCCAGCGAAGACCAGGTAGACCATGACGACGGCGAACCACTGGAACTTATCCAGGTAGACCGGGAACTGCATACCGACGGCGAACATGAGAACCATGAGGACCACGCCGGTGACGAACTCGGCGGCACCGGTGAGGTTGAACTTCTTCTGGGCCCAACCAAAGGCGATAGCGACGAAGGTGAACAGGATGGAGATGGTGCCAGCGCAGCCAGCGGCATAGGACTTGGTGAAGTCGATGGCACCGGTAGCGGCGCCAGAAGCGTCAACGGCCGGGGTGAACATGAACGTCTTGCAGACCATGTCGGTGAAGGCGGCGATGACGATGATGCAGAACAGCCAGCAGAACAGCAGGAACAGGCGACGGCCGGTCTTGCCGATGTACTTCTCGATGAGCTGGGCCAGGGACTTGCCGTTGTTCTTCATCGAAGCGTACAGAGCACCAAAGTCGTGGACGGCGCCAAAGAAGATGCCGCCGACGAGGACCCAGAGCACGACGGGCAGCCAGCCAAAGGCCATGGCGACGATCGTACCCGTGACAGGGCCAGCACCGCAGATCGAGCTGAACTGGTGCGAGAACGCGGTAAAGGCGGAGACGGGCGAGAAGCTCTTGCCGTCCTTCATGCGCTTGGCCGGCGTGAGGGCCTCTTTGTCAACGCCCCACTTGTTGGCCAGCCAGCGGCCGTAGCCCAGATAGCCACAGGCGAGCACCGCCGCGGCCACAACCATGAGCAAAACTCCGTTCATTACATTTCCTCCTCTAAAAAGAACTTCCTAGACATAAAAAATGAGGGCCGTCGGTTGCGCTCGACGGCCCTCATCTTCATCAGCCGCCCGTTATCGTACGGGCTAGCTGTATGTGCTAACCCGCATCAGATAATTACTACGCTGATAATGTTTAGCTGATGCGTGAACATGTCTAAGAAATCCTCTTCAATCATGATGTGAACGATCCGTGCGTGTTCACATCCCCCAGTGGTTGAAAAGGAGTATGAAACTTTAGTTACCTAAAGTCAACGCAAATATGTAATGAATTTTCAACTTTTTTTGAATTTCTCGGTATAAAACGCCACTAACCTCGGACTTTACCCAACGACAGTTTTTGCTTGAGAGATGCTCCCTGGGCGCGGG
>NZ_QSGK01000012.1:0-67510 GCF_003468125.1 Collinsella sp. AM40-7AC
ACGGCCGGTCCGGGTCCAGCCCCGTAATCCGACATAGTTTTGAAATGACACTAATTCACTGGCAACCAAACTAGATCGTTCTAGTTCCTTATCGCCGGCTAATTTCCGATGTCCATCCAGTTGCACAAAACATTTGCTCGCAGTCGCGTCTCGGCGCACTTCATTGCCTCGGATTTGGCTTTATATCGAATCCCCAAACGGCTGCAAACGCTTTTGACTATGATGTCTAGCTGCTTTTTGTCGTTAAGCATATCGTGGGTTACCAGGAACACGTCGAAACCCATGCTCTGAAGCGCAGTCATACGCTCCGCATCGTGGTCAAGTACCGCGCCTGATCCATGGATGACTTCACCTTGGATCTCGATAATTACTGCCTTCATTAGCATTGGGTTTACAATCACGATGTCCCCGTAGCAGACCTTTTGACCAGCGATGCTTTGGGCAGCCTCGGATAGAGGGGTTAAATCGTTGAGGTACACGTATCTGAATCCTGAACCACCTAGACGTCGAGAACGACTTAGGAGCAGGACCCCCGCAACCTCGAGTGGAGATGCAGCAATGCCGATAACCTGCTGAGCGGCATCATAAAACTGCTTTCCCCACATTTGACTTTTGACCTTGTCGGCGAAACGATGCAGGTCGCTCAGTTCGATGAGCGGCTTTCTCATCCAAAGAGAAGTACCTTTGAGTTTCGTAACCTCTCTTCCATCCTCACGCTTGCTTGTTTGGCCATCACTATCTGGGTCCTTTACGGTTGCGCGGGCATAAACTCGTTTCCAGGGAATCTCGTCTTCGCCTTCTCCAAGTTCGAACAGATCCTGCGTGCTGGAATTGCGATTCTTTTCTACCGCCAGTTTTAACTGCATTTCGGCAGCGGGAGCCGGCTCGAAAACAGAAAACCAGCCGCAAAGTTCGTACATAGCCAGTACGAGATCTATTTGAGACACAAAGCGTGTCATAGTAAATAACGTGTTTAGCGGATTGGTGACACTAAAGCCAAAATGAGTGTCGATTGTTGTGCCGGCATCCGATGCCCCATCCCAGCGAATTGTAGAGCGCAATCCCGAGTGGTGATTACAACAACCTGGCGAAGCAACAGCGATGATCGGGGTCTTGAGGACGTCGGTTACGAAAGGGGCTTGGGATAGAGCTCGCCAACCGTCTTCGGTGTTGGGCAGGCGCGGGTAGAGGTCGCGCACCTGCGGTGGGCAGCGCCAGTAGCGGAATGCGGTGTTTGCGCAGACGATTTCGTCCATTTGCGCCTCCCCTGGTTTCGGCCGCGGGCCGTGCGGATTGCGGACATCGCCGATTATCTACTGGGGCATCATGCGGGTAAGTACCGGAAGCTGACCAAACGCTGGCCAATAGCTTGACGAGTTCTGCCAAAAATCCCTCGTGTGATAGAAATCCGCTGGAAGGAGCTCTGGGCGTGTGGTCCCTGTCTCCACATTTGCGCTCGTATCATATGGGTAATTCAATGAAAATACGCATGCGTTATATACAAAACGTGCAATGACGTCAGCAAAAAGGGTGCGATATAAAATGACGCCTTAGATGACTACGATTTGATTTTGGTGTCAGTTTTGGTGTCAAGCTTGATGTCAAAAAGAAAAAGGCCAGAGGCTTAACTCCTCTGACCTGCGCTTTAGATGGTGGGCGATACAAGATTCGAACTTGTGACCCCATCCGTGTGAAGGATATGCTCTACCCCTGAGCCAATCGCCCGTCGCCTTTCGGCAAAAGAGATACTATCATAGCCTCGCGTTGTTTACCAAGAACTTTTTGCCCTCGAATTCAAATTCTTGGGCACATGCCGTTCCATCACAAACAAGGCGTCCAGCAAACCAGCAGCTAAACCACCATTTACCGCTTGATCCACGAGGTCTCGGGGCGGCAGCACAGGGCGCTGGGGATCTCCATGTGGTGTCCAATCAATTCAATAACCGGCGTGCAGATGCTTTGATTCTATACGTGCGACGGGTCGCCTATGCCCGCAATGCAACCGCGGCGCAGCTCCTCGGCGAGCCCGCTGGTCGTACGGTTTCCGGATACGAGGTCCTGGATCCAGGCATAGTACTGGTTGTCTTTGGGCTCGGGGTTGTCGGACAGCACGACCGGAGTGCCGGCGAACCTTAAGACGGACAATGCGTAGATAAGGCTGGTACGTTTGTTACCGTCCTCGAAGATGTGGTCCCTGACCATGTGCTCTGCCACGTAGGTGACCTGGTCAAAGATGTCTGCGAAGCGATCGGCCGGCGATTGACCGAATATTGTACAGAATGCACCCGCAAGTACGGACTCGACGCGTCCAAGCTCAAGCGCGGCCCGGTCGCCTGTGGCGTCGGTTGTATAGCAGCGCCCGACCGTCATCAGCGTGCTGTGTAGGCGCATCGCGGCCGCGGCCATAGCTTCGAGCGAACCGGTATCATCGAGCACGAGCGGCACGAACGGATGAGCGCTCCGCTGCATAGCCGCCATCATGAGTTCTCCAAGAGCTTGAGCGCGTTGGGCATGCCCGCTATGGTCTGCCGAATAGCTTCGTCGATTGACGTGACGCCGTCGAGCAAATTCGGAGATGCTGAATTTACCTCGAGCGCAGATGAATGATCTTCTTGAGCAACGCAATCAGCTCCGTCATCTTGTTGAACGTAGTTCCAAGGCATGTCTACCTCCTCTATAGCCTTTCGGACGGAATAGCCCGCGAGTCGTACTCCAGGGCGATCGGTTGCCAGACGAGGTCTTCGATGGCGCAGCTTAGGGTGTTTGCGAGCGCCAATGCCGAAGAGACCGAGGCGCGGCGTAAATCCAGCTGATTCTGTTCGTAGAGCTGTATAGCGCGAAGTTTAACCCCCGATTGGGCGGCCAGCTGTTTTTGCGTTAGGCCGGCCGCCTTTCGTGCCGCCTTGAGGCCCTTTTTGTCTGCCTGGGCTTTGTTCCATTTATCGATGACAATCTGGGCGAATTTGTCTTCGGAAGCTTCGAGAAGCGGATGGTACGAACCGATTATCCAATCGAGTGGGGCGACTTCAAGTAGTTCGCTAAAGCCCAGGCTGCTTACCCATTGCGTATAGGCCAAAACCCAGCCCGCCCAATACTGAGGCGAACGGTCGAACGGATAGGTCTCCCTGCATTCGGCAGGCTTTAGCCCCGCCCGAGCGATAATTTCGCGCGCGAGCTCGTCGCCCGTCATGCCGCAGACGACACGAGGCATACCGCGCTCAAACTGTTTCATCTCAATAGTGTTCGACAGGATCGCCGTCAGCTCGGCTGGATTCAAACCTTGGTCGCAGAGGGCGAAATCGACTGCCTCGCCCAGCGTTCTCATGGCATCCTCGAGATACATCTCACTGTAGGCGTGGGTCATTTTCTGTCATCCCCTCTCGAACGATATCGACGATACGAATTCCCTCAAACGGGTTTTCGGTAAGCAATTCCCGATACTGCGCCCTTGCCAACTCATCTCGGTCCTTGGCCAATGGGCCATATAGAGCTTGTGGCGCACGTTCAAATCCAGCAAAACGAATGCTCTTAAACGCGCGCTCGCTTTTGAGCACAATCTGTTCTCCAGGGTTACCGAGCCTCATAGCTCGACCGAGCTGGTCAATGGTGATCGTATTGTTTACAAACGCCCTGGCATAGCTGAAGTACGAGTCATCCGCACGCCATCCTCTAATCACATCGTAAGCGTTAGCATCTGGCAAAAAATGATCGCGAAGGTATTCGCATGCCCCCACAGCGACGGCGGTGTCCTTTCGGAATGAACGATGCTCTACAAGCAACGCTATCCAATGCAGAACTGAATATTGCGGCGATAGCAGGTCGAGTACCTTGAGATCGGCCATGTCGAGTTCATATCGATTTGCAAAGCCGTCTGCGTCCCTAGAGCATGCCCATTCCCTTGCAAGGTTGAGGCTCTCTGTGCAATAGAATCCCTGTCCATAGTCGTTATGGACTTTCCCCAGGCCAATCTGGGGAGTCTCAATGATCTTCTGAGAACCATGCCACAGTTCCACGCGAGTCTCCTAACAGGTATCGCCCTAGCGATAGTATAGCACACTATCGCTAGGGCGATACCTGTATTCAGAGAGCAAAAGGGTGTATGGAACCGAGTTTGAGTTCAATACCGGCTTCTAAGACTCTCCGAGTCCGGAAGTATGCGGCAAAATTCAGACTTGTTGACCACGCTGGAGCACATCAACGCTTCTACCTGCGGCTTCTTTGCGCCAAAAGGGCGGTGTGGTCGGGGGTTCCGGAATTTGCCGCATACTTCCGTTTTGAGTATTCGGAAATGCGGGGAAAAACCGAGATCTGTCGACCAGACCCTGGTTTTATGCTTCCGTGACCTGCGGTTTTGTACGTAAAAATTTGGTTGCGCTCGGCGGGTTCCGATCCCCCCCACACACACTTCCGGAAATGAGTCACAACAACAACGGCGTGCGATTGCGATGAATGCTTTCCTAGTGTGAACAGCACCAAGGCCATGGCAATTCAGTGGTTGTCGGCGGTCTTGGCGAGTGTGGAGAACACGCCACTTGCACTCGCTTTGGGTTTTGCCGGGTTTGAAACGGTAGCATACACAGGGCGTCTTTATATGTAACTTAATAGTTTGCCTTGTAACATCATTAATGTTACATTTCAAAATAGCATGTTACACAAGGAGGCGAGGCATGCGGGAATTCGTTGAGAAGATGCTGCATTCGAAAGTTGAGCGTGAGCCCGTTGACGTCTCGGGGCTTCCCCTGTATCTGAGGGGGTTGTACTCCCTTGAGCGGTGGACCGCCTTCGGTGTGCCGTTCGTGATGGCTTTCCCCATCGAGAACGCGACGGTGAAGACCATGGCGAAACACCGCAACACGCTGGAGACAGCTCTGGGGATTCCCGTGGCTTTCGCTCTCGAGAGCGCCACGGGCTATAGGGTCGAGCGAATGCTTGAGGCCGGCCTCGCCTTTGTAGCTACAGACAAGCAGGTGTACCTACCGTTCCTGGGAGTCGCTCTGAATGGCGGCAAGAGCCATGCGGGCGGCCGTAAGCAGGTGAGCATCGAGACGCTCTCGCCCCAGGCGCAGCGTCTCGCCATCATGGCGCTCTACGGTGGACTCGACGGAGCCAACGTAACTCAGGCGGCGAACGTTCTCGCCGTAGCAAAGATGACCGTCTCGCGCGCGTTCGATGAACTCGCTGCTGTCGACCCCTCGATCATCGTGTCCGAAGGGCGCCGACGGGTCCTACGCCCTGACCGGAATAAGATGGCGCTGTGGCGGCGGCTTGAGCCATACATGGCAAGTCCGGTCGCAAGGGAGCATCGCCTGACCCGCTTACCCGATGTGGGCCTTCCACCAGGAGGAGTTTCGGCGCTGAGTGAGATCTCGATGCTGCAGGACGACCCCTGGCCGACTTTCACCGCGACCAAAGCGCAAGAGCGCGTCCTAGGGCTGGCGACCGGTGCACGTAACGCTGGATTCGACGAACCAGAGGAGCCCGCGTGCGTAGTGCAGGTGCTACGCTACGAGCCCGAGCCAGCGCCCGGGTGTATTGTCGACCCGCTTTCCGCCATCCTATCCCTTCCCGACGATATGAGGGACGACCCGCGCGTCGCGGGCGAGATCGAGTACGTCCTGAATCGAGTGCTTGGGGTTGATTATGAAGGGAATCGATAAATTCAGGGAACGCTTCGCGGGCCGCGAGGGCGAATATGTCCTAATCGGTGGCGGAGCCTGCGACCTGCTGTTCGGCGAGGTCGGGCAAGATTTCAGGGCAACGAAAGATCTCGATCTAGTCCTACTGGTGGAGGCGCTGACGCCTGAGTTCGGCCGCGTGTTCTGGGACTTTGTTCGGGAAGGCGGGTACGAGAACAAACAAAAGAGTAGCGGGAAGCCGCGGTTCTACCGGTTCTCTAAGCCGAAGGACCCGGCCTTCCCCGCCATGCTGGAGTTATTTGCACGCACCGACATCAACCTGCGCCACGGGGATTCCGGCCTTTTGCCGATACACATCGGGGAGGAGGTTTCTAGTCTTTCTGCGATTCTGCTGGACGAGGAGTACTACAAATTGCTCGTGGAGAACAGAGTATCGGCGGGCGGCGTCGCTGCCTTGTCGGTCGAGGGACTAATCCCCTTCAAAGCAAAGGCGTGGCTCGACCTGTCTGCCAAGCGTGCAGATGGAAAGGCAGTCGATGAGAAGAGCGTAAAGAAGCACCGTAACGACGTCTGCCGCCTCGCCACCTTGCTCGCGGGCAACGAGCGTCCCGCCATGAGCGAGGGTGTTCTTGCTGACATGAGGCGCTTCATGGAGGCCTACGAATCGGACCCCGTCGATCCCAAAACAATCAGGATCAAGGGTGTTGGGGCGCAACAGGTCGTTGAGGTGCTGAAGGACGTTTACTTGCGATAACACGTATACATGACGCGCCTTCAACCAGAACGATTGAAGGCGCCTTCTCCGCGAGCATTGTTTTGATTGCGCTGGTCGTGCTCTTCGACCAAGATCTTCTCGGTAGGCTTTCTTTTGATTCCGCTGGTCGCGCCTTACGACCAAATTCTGGGACAAGCATATAAATAAATGGAAAAAAATAAATGGAAAACGATGCAAGACGAGTCAAGAAGCCCCGCAATCGCGCTCGTTAACCCAAGGTGGCGAGCTGTTCTATCTAACCCAAATATTCGCAAGCTCCTCATCCTGCTTACTCCGCTTCATAGACACGCATCTCATCTTGCTCGATGCTTTTCCGGAAGGCCGCGCGCATGTGCTCTGGTGGGTTGGTGACGATATCAACCTTTCGCCCAAGTTCCTTCTCGAGCTCATGAGAGAGTTCGAGAAGCGCGCCGAACGTCATGGTGTTGCCGCAGACTAGGCGCAAGTCAATATCGCTATCGGGCGTTTGTTCGCCTCGCGCAAACGAGCCAAACAGATATGCCTCGCGGACGTCGTAGCGAGCCAGCACGCGGGAGACCGCAGTGGATATGTCGGTAGGCGAGATCATGGGTTATTTGCCGTTCAACAGTAGAACGTCAGGGGGCCAGCGCCGAAACCGCCGGTCCGGCTTTTTGGCGTTCGGCGAGCTCGAGGATAAACGGGGCGTTTGAGCTAACAAATTCTGTCAAAAAATTGAGGTCATCAGCAGTAAATCCTTCGACGTTGAACCATTTGACCGCAGGCAAGAAGCATTCCGCATGGTCAAAGCCAAAGTCAACCGGGCGCTCGACGGCCACGCGAACGGTTCCGTCTTCTCTTGTCTCTGAGTAGGCAAATTGGGTGCCATCATCAAGCTGAACATAGCTCCAAAGCACGGCTGCCTCCTTAGTGTTGATATCCAAGTATAAAGAGCAGACTAGATGTAACGCGGCGTGAATTGGATTATTCCTATAAGAGACGAACTCTGACAGCTGGCAATCTCCGAAAGTATGCGGCAAATCTCAGACTTGTTGACTACACCGAAAAGCGGCAACACTTCCACCTGCGGTTTCTTTACGTTAGAAGGGGGTTGTGGTCGGGGGTTCCGGAATTTGCCGCATACTTCTGTTATGCGATTCCGAAAGTGCGGGGAAACCGAGATCTGCCGCCCAGACCCCAGTTTCGAGCTTCCGCGATCTGCTGTTTTGTTGCTAAAAATCAGTTTGTGCTCGGCGGTTTTAAATTTTTACCCGCACTTCCGAAAATCGGGCCATTCAGCAACGATATGCGGTGCCCAAGAGTGCTATGCCAGGTAAGAAGAGCGTTAAGAAAAATGCGCCCGAGCCAGCCGACCCCCCGCCTTGCATCCATTATGGCAACCGATAACCACAACGCGTCTGCACCAAGGGATTGACGCTCAATTCCGTCGTCAATAATTTCCTAAAACAAGTGATTTACTTTTAGGCGGGTCGAATCTAAATTTTATACCTAGTTATCTTTTTCCATTCGGCTGGGAAACCCATGGCATCAAGGAGGCGCTCCTCGCCGATGCTCTCATCCAATGACAAGTATCCGTTAACGCACTTGACGAGCTTGGCCTTGAATGTCTTGAACTCGTCGTCGCGAAGGAGGTATCGAAGGGTGATCACTGCCGAGAAAACGTCTACCTTGCCGCAAGCGTAATCCGGCCCAATCTTTTCGATGCCGAGCTTGGCGTGCAAGGCCGTGTCAGGAATCTCGACGTGACACCTGTGGGAGAAGAGACGCTCTCCATGTGCGCAGACGTTCCTGTAGAGGGCGAGTACGCGGATAAACGACGAGAGTTCTTTCGGGTTTCCGACCCCGAACCTCTTAGCAATCTTGGCCTTCTCGCTGTCCCTGAGCGCCGTGAGCATTTTCGAAGTCTGTCCGAAGGTCATGGCGTTCACGGTGACCCATAGAGGCACGTTCTTATATGCCCTGCGGTAGTAGGCAAGGTATTCGTGGCTGGTATCCTTGTTGGCGATATAGTCAAGCATGTTCAGCAGCTTTGGGAGAACTCGCTTCGCGCCCTTCGACGTCGCGTAGCAGCGGGCGTCTAGATACTTGCTCTGGGACTCGCCATATGCAGCGCAGAACTCGTAGGCCAGCGCCGACCTGATCTTCGCCTCGACCTTGAGCAGCGCATCGAGCATTATCTCCCTAAGCTCGACGTCGAACTCGTAAAGCGCTAGGATGTCTCCAAAAGTGGCACCTTCGCGGTATACCCGGGTGCTCGGGTCGCGGAAAAACGACTGGTAGCCGTTCACGACCGGGAAATAGCCGATGTCCGCAAGCACCCTTCGGCAAACCTCTTCGTCCTCGATTCTGAGGCCGGAGCTTCTGAGCTTCTCCATCTGCTGCTGGTAGGTAAGGAATTCTTTGGGCATCGTCGCTCTTCCCGAAAATAAAAGGGGAACCCGCAGGCTCCCCTCCGGTTCCAGGCATCGAAAGTTTCTGGACCCTAATCACTGTAATGATACTATTTTCAAACTTGCGCGCTGTCAAGCACATGCACTGAGTATCCACCGGCACACATTACCAGCACGTCCGGCATTGCTCGCATGAAAAAGGCAACACTCCTTCACTGAAAGCGTTGCCTCTAAAGCGTCTGCAGAACTCCTACATTTAAGCCAGATGTTCCTCACCACATCAGCAACAATGTGAGGTGGTGAGGAACGCTGTGCCAAGAAGAAATAGCGTTAGGGACACGACGATCCAATTTGTGTCGCTGGTTTTGGGAAGCGACGAGGAGGTCTTGGTGGTGACCTTGGGCCTAGAGGCCTTGGCGGCCGTGGTGTTGGTCACTGTGGTCGTGGTCGCCGACTTAGTCGCGGCCGCGGGCTTCAGCATGGGAATCGTCGACGGATCCGCAGCTGGCTCGACAGTAGCGGGGTCAGCGCCAGGGGCGGACAGACCATCCCCCGGCACATCGGGCCCACCGGTCTCCCCCGCCGACGCCGTGGCATCCACGGGCACGATTGTCACACGCGCTGCCACGGACCCGTCGGCATCCACCACGCCGCCCTCGCCAAAGGCCCCACCCGCAGGAGCCACAAAGCGCGCGGATGCAAACGATCCGCCCAGGCAGGCGACGCCGGCGTCGGCGCCCGACGCATCCAGCCAGGACGCATCGATGGTAAGCTGCCCGGCCGCGTCACCGCCAGCAGCCCCGCCCAGCAGACACACACCATAGGTGCGCACGCCCGCCCCGGAGCCCGCGCCCGCGGCGACAACGCGCCCATCGCCGCGAACGGCAAGACCATCCGCGATCACGCCGGCCACCCGCGCATCTGCGATGCCGGCGCCATCGGCACGCGCGTCAACCTTGCAGCCGTCCACCGCGAGCGTCCCCGACACGTAGATTCCGCACTGCGAGCCCGTAGCCACCAGCGACCCGGTGCCGCGGAGCGTCAGATCGCCCCACAGCTCCATGCCGCACCGCGAGATGTCCACGTCGGGCGCGCTCGTCTCAACCACGGAGTTTTGCCCCACAAGCGTCACCACCAGGTCGTCGTCCGCGCCGATGGCCTCGCCCGCGTAGCCGGTAAGCTCCAGATGGCCGGCATCTGTCCAGGCCCACCCGGGACCCGATACACCCGGCTCGTAGTACGTGACGCCCGCAATGAACAGGCTTTCCGCGCCCGCGGCATAAGAAGGCCCGCCCAGCAAAACGCATAGGCAGGCCATGGCAGTAAACAGGATGTAATGACGGCTGGTGTGGAACGCGGCAGCAAACATAACCGCTCCGATCTTCGCAAGAGCCAATGGAAACTGCGCCAGGAAACTACCTGGTAGCAGCAGTTATTAGTGTAGCGAGATCGGCGAGTGGCGAACGAATTGCCTGTAAACGAACCCCGAAATTAGGTGTAAATCGTTTTGCCAGTCGGTGAAAGGAGGGGCTGCATAACGTCCGCAATGGGCCGTCTGGGGGCTTCGCGAGTTTATTGACCCTCAATTGGGCTCTTACGGCAGTTGTCAGAATACGACCATTATCATTAGGTGCTGCATGTTAACGATTAAACTCTCCCTACCCTGTGAATGGATGTTACGTCATCTTCAGGTGAATGCATTTAATGCCGGTATTGAGATTGATTCCACAGCTAGCGAGCATTGTGACTCACTATAATTTTGATAGTTCATCGATCTTTCCTTATGGAGTTGTTGTAATGATGCCTGAACAAGCGATTAAACCTATACCGTTATCAAAACTACGCTTATGGACCGAGAATCCTAGAGACCCTGTGGATGAGAGCATGAGCGATTCTGAAATCATTAAAAGGGCGATTGTTAATGATAGTGATAACTGGAATCTAGACTCATTAATCGTTGAAATGGGCAAACGTTACCATCTAAACGAGATACCTGTAGTTGTCGCAAATGCGGACGATACATTTACCGTCTATGACGGAAATCGTCGCGTAGCCCTATTGAAGTGTATTAAAGATCCAGATTTATATCAGGATGCCTTTAATAGGATCGGTGTCTTTGAAGTGGAACCGGAGTTACGCAATCTAACGGTCTTACCTTGTAATGTTTGCACAAAAGAAATTGCTTTAGAGATTGTCGAACGAATCCATCGATCTTCGAATAAGTGGGGCAAGCTTCAATACGAACAATTCTTGCATAACTTTAGGGGACAGCCCAAGGGCCCTCTTATGTTGCTTGATGAAGCTACAGGCGGAATTGTAGCGACGAATAAAAAATTAAACGAAGAATATGTCGAGAAAAGGTTGTTAACTGAATCGAATTTAAACAAAATTGGATTTTCAATTAAGAATAACGAGCTCGTAACTAATCATAATCTCGAGGAAGCCGTCGAAATTCTGAAAGATATCGCACGGATTAGAAATGAGGATCTGAGCTCAGCAAGGAAAAACGCCGGCAGACTGAAGGATGCGCTAATTGAGCTAAATCCAGACAGGTACGCCAACATTTCTTCATTTAATGAAAGCAAGCCAATTACCAAGCTGGGTGGCAGCAACGCCCCAAACAATAGAAAAGAAATGTCCACCGCGAAGGCTTTGCCCCATAAGAGGAGAAAACCAGTAAAAACCAAAGAAGAGGTTCTGTTTGGCGGAATGCTTCGACCGAAAGGCAGCAGATCAAATGAGCTATATCGAGCCATCGACGACATTTACCATTTTTATTTAAAGAATGAACAGAAGAGATTCCATTATCTTCCAATAGTTGCGTTTTCAATGCGACTGCTACTAGAAATATGCGCACAAGAGTACTTTAAAGCAAGCGATCCTAATAATGATTGCAAGGATGGCGCTTTAAAGCCCTTTTTAAAAGAAGCCAAGAAGAAAATGACGGAGACCGCCAACTTTGAAGATATTAATGAGATTACATTGAATAGCGAATGGATAGATGGCAAATACAATTTTGAGGGAATTCTATCAAAATGGGCTCACGGCACGCTGTCTGCCGACAAAGAGAGCATTGTCCGTGTTTCTAGATTGGCCGGAAACATCATAAGGTTAATGTGGTCTAATTAGTATAACAACTTACCGGTGGCTAATGCCTGATCGGTCTTGAAGCCACCGGTAAGTCGATCGTTCTAAAAGAGCTATGATTTAAGACTAGCGGGCCAAATAAGTCCTGGCCCAAGTATTATCTTCTCTTTGCCAACAGTTTTTAGATTGGCAGAATATCCAATTTCAAGATTACTCTGTTCGTAATCGTTGTAAATGGATTTAATCAATACGTCTGCATCATAAGTTACAACCCATTTACTCTGTGCACTACCGATTTTACGGGCTAATGAGCGATGCTTCTCGTTAGTAAAAGAACTTCGATATAAACCGGGACCCTTTTGGACGTAAGGAGGATCAAGATATGCAAACAGTTCGGAATCTGTTAATCGCCGAGTTATAAACTCTTCAGCATCAAGGTTCGTAACTTCAATTCTGTCTTTATATTCTTCAATTCGTTGTATTTTAGCAATGAGCGTTTTGCGATTGAATCGAGCATCCATTTTATAAGTTCCAGTTTGGTCTAGACCGCCTATAACTCCGCCGCTCAAAATACCAGAGACATTGGTTCTATTAAGATAAAAGCATGCTTTACCTAACGCAAGGCTATCGCTGACATCCTTTGAACGATAAATCTCTCGCATCGATTTCCATGTATCTATATTAAGTTTTGCGTCATTGATAAATTCGCATAACTCCTCGCTGTGATTTACTATCACGTCCCACATGCAATACACAGCAGGATCAAAATCATTAATTACAATCGATTTAACGTCATTTTTTAGAAGCAACTTAATAGCGAGGCCTGCTCCTCCTGCAAATAACTCTGCATAAGCGTGCCCAAGCAGGTTGTTTGCTTCAAGTATCGATTTGATTTCAGGGTAAATCTTCGTCTTACCCCCTGGATATCGCACTGGCGTAAGTGTTGCCGGCACTAACTACACCTCCTTAGCTTGCGCAAATGCTAACAATTGACTATTTTTTAAATCAGAATATTTTACAGTCTATTCGTACTTAAAAGTATAAATACCGAAATCAACAGTTGATGGAATGAAAATACGGTGATAGTTGGCTGTTTTATGGTAAACGGCCTGGAGATTGAATCCAAATTTCCTTATATCCCTTGCATTTGCGGAATCAAGCATCCATGCCTTAAAGACATACGTGAAAAATAGTATATTCCTGTTAAAAACTGCCTTGGCTTTCTCCCGCTTTTGGCCACCGCCAACAACGTTGCGCGCCTCATCTATTTCAGGCTTGATCCATTGGTTAAAATTACTTATGGAAAAACCTTCACCTTGAATGCATTCGTCAGCCCAGAAGGGATTGTTACCATCAGTTGACAATTTAATTGCGTAGTCAAATAATAGCCATTCGGGCGACGATCCATCTCCGGGTAAGGCAATTGTGTTTTTGGAAAGATTCGAAGGCTTATCACCGTCGAGAATAGCGAACGACGCAATGGCGGATTGTCTTAATTGGGAATCTTTAAATAGGCTAGATATAACGTCACCGCCAAGATTTCCGTCTATCAAATGGATATGTCTGTTTAAGTGATTAAATCCATCTGCCTGTTTGCATAGATGGGATATCAACAGGCGAATGAGGCACCTTGCTTCTTCATCTTCGGTGAATACAGGTATTTTCTTTTCAGAGAATAGGTCCGCTCGGGATCTATTTGTGAGATACATCTCTATTTTTTCAATATCAGGGTTGTCCATTTTGGAAACAACACCTGCGCCGTCATACAGGTAAATTACATTCTGTTTTTCTTTAAACATTTGCTTTAACATAAAGATACTGTGAGTAGTAAAGACTATTTGAATATGGAATAGCGTCGAGTATTCAATAAGCAATTGAAGCAAAGCATATTGGAACGAAGGGTGCAGAGTTGCATCAAGCTCGTCAACAAGCAATAGGCTACAAACCGTTTCCGATTGAGAGCTCTCGTCCAAAGCCTCATAATATCTTTTTAATGAGAGCAAGGCGGTTAGAAGTATCAAGACATTCTCTTCGCCGCTAGATACTGTATTTGAATCTACGCCTTCAATATCCGTGCTAAATTCTTGTCTTTTCTTAATGTCTCTTAGACTTTGTGCTTGAAATGAGCTTGCGTGAATTCCGGTGATTCGAGCATAAAGATCGCTCAGCTCAGACTGGGCGTCCTCAGGGAGTATGAATGATGAGTTTTTCAGCGCACCGTCGTCTTGATATTCTCCCCAAGGAATTAGACGAGCCAGTCCGAGATAAAGCACTGGCTTGGCTGGCAACCTATCATGACTGCCTTTTTTGTAATAGGGCTTAATTGCATATCGATTATTGACGGCCGAATTATGCTTTCTAAAAGACAGTCGCGAACCATCTAAATACTCGACTTCAAACAACGACCCCTCTTTATAGCCAGGGGCAGGGTTATTATACTGCCTATCACCTTTTGCTAATTTTTCGATCTTCGTATTCACTTGAGCATTGAGAGAATTAATCATTCTTAATGCTTCGGGATCTTTAAATTGGTGATCTTTCCTGCTGACAGCTTTGTATGCGTTGCTGATCATATGCAGCAGGGTAGTCTTGCAAGTGCCATTCGTTCCCGATATGGCATTAACGCCACAGTCAAATTCAATAGCAATATCGTTTAATTTCTTATATCGATTAATATTGAGACGTTTAACCATGGGCCAGCCAATCAATAAATGCATTATTGCGAAAGTGTCTTATCTAGAAATTTATACGTCTGAATCTCCACTTGATTCAAGTAACCATCTAACTTGGCTCCATTCGCATATTTTGTGGTGCGCAATAATATTGCGGCATTCGCGAAGAAGATGGATTTCGTTCCTGAGCTCTCGATCGGGGATATATAAAAGTCTTTCGCCGTCATCGTTAGTTTGCGCCATTAGGTATACAAGGGTTCCGAGTTCAACATCCTCGGGTTCAGATACGCGCTCGCCAAATTGAGAGACATCACTGCTTTCCAAAACGGCAGTAAGCTGATCACGTACTCTTGCTATCACCGCCAATCGCCTAGCCTCCAAGATGGGGAACAGAATCACGACCTGTGCTTTCCAGACTCTTCGATCGATTGAGCCCTTATCGGCTCGCAGAGCGATAGCAAGAACATTATTATGATCAGCTTTGACCCTATCATTATCAAAGCAATCTAAAACAGAACAGAGCACATCATAGCTGTTATCAAGCATAAGTTCGAGGTTCTCGGATAAGATATCTGACACCTCAACGTCCCCACCGCAGACGTTGGAGAGCAGCGAGGCGCAGTAGCTTTTTTCTTGACCCGAAAAAGCCATTGAAGGCATTTCATCCACAAGTAAACCATTGAATAACGAAACGCTATACTCGCCTATGCAATCACGATAACTGATAGTCTTGCACCCATCATTTTCATTTTGATCCAGCGAAGACCATCCATCAAAAGAAGTCTCTACAACAAACAATCCATCTAAAGGTGTTGTAGATGGCCACCCGCAGATTAAGCCCATCCAAGTTTTAATGTCTTTCGGCTCAAAACCTGTCAACCAGACGATTCTGTCTTTCAACACGTGATTCTGGATAAGATACTCAGCGGGATTAAGTGAATTCCTATATCTTAGTCTTACGTCATTCAGAGCGTAGCGATCAAGCAGCACTTCAACTGGACTCTGAGCATTGTTAAAATCATCCGGTGTGACCACATCAATAGTGACACCTTCCAGCGCGTATTCGCTTTGGGCGGCTTCAGCAATTAACTCCCTCATCCTATTTGGCCAAGGGCACAACTTGGGCAGAAGCAATCGCACATTGTAATTGTCCGAGAGAGAACTCACGACTGATTTTATAAACATCTGAGGACCCGTAACATTGGTCCACCATATGTACGAATGGTCCATGCCCATGAAGCCACACTTTCCTTTAAACCTTAGCGCACTCATTAGCTTCGATGATGTCATCGAAAACAGCATCTTCATTGGGTCCGATGATATTCAAGAACGAATGCCTGCGCAGTTTATAACAATGAACAGTCATAGAAGGTTTAGTCAAAATACCCATCTCGACCATTTCGTCAAGCAGTATCTCCAGAGCGCTCTGGGATTCGCATTTTAGGCATGAGATGTCGAATTCGATCGCTGATTTCTGAATAGCGTCGATACTGAAGCCGTCAAGCAGGGACTTCTGATCATCCTCGCGTTCTGCAGCAAAGCTCAACATGGCGATACACCGAGCAAGCATAAAGTATCGCTCATCGAGCTCCAGAGAGAGCCTGAACTTTTCTCTAATACTGTTGTTCAAATCATTCTTGTTAATGATTTCGCCAAGTTGCTCCTCAAGGAGAGGATACGGAGGCTGTCCATCAGCAGCACGATAATAAACGCCATACTGTTCTTTCATGGTTTCAACCAGTGTATGCCCAAAGAACTGGATGATTCCTGGATAGTAATTTGTGTTTGTAAGGATGGTCTCCAGATGAGGGTACCTATCAACTTGGAAGCCCAAATAAAGCAGCGGCCTAGAAATTAGCTGCAGCGCTTCTTGGGGTGATAATGGTTTGACGCAAATGGGTGAACCAACTTGGCCCGAGAAGCCGTTCTCCTGAATAGCGTTTTTTGCTCTGCAAACATTATGCAAGCCCGCAATCACAAACTTAAAGCTATTAGTAGATTCACTTTTTAGGTCGATAAGAGGCTGGAGCTCCCTGTAATGGTGCTCAGCAATAGCATTGAGAAAATTATCACACTCATCAAGAAGCAACAGAACCCTGGAAGCAAGCTTGGAGTTCATGGCTTTAGCAATCGCTGCCGCAAGGGACCGAATGTCCTCAACCTTTCCAAGCGAAAGTTCAGCTTTTGCACCAAAAGCCTCAGCAACCTTACAGGCAACATCCTTTTCAGTCAGGCAATTAAGAATGTTGACATAGACTGCGAACTCTTTGGAATCAGGTTTTTGGCAGAGGCTTTCGGCTCTTTGAAGAAGCGCAGTCTTGCCCAACTGTCTGCCACCATAGACGATTATGGCTCCACCAGGATCCATAATGCTTCTTAGCTCAGCATCCCTGCCGCAGAACATTTCGTCTGGGGTAGGACCGCCATCGCGTACAAATGGTTGATAAAACGTAAAAGGCAAGGCGCACTTCAGCATTAACTGAAGACGTTCGGGCTCTTCGTGCAAGGCCAAGAACAATGCAAGGACCTGATCAATAACGATAAATTGAAGATGATTGTTGCTCGCATGTGATAGCTCTGCCAAGGCTCTTTTATCCTCGAGTCTCATTGGGCTATCAACAAATACGAGGGACATCCTCGTCAGTCCGGCAGCACGAACTTTAGACAAGATATCTCTAGGCGATAATGAACCGAACAACAGCAAAACATCTAGCTTTGACGGCATTTTAGTGCCAAATGCCGCAATAGGATGACTGTATTGAGTCGTTCCGCGAGAAGCGGGGCGTAGCGACGCGGAGTACCGAGCTTGGCCTTGAGAAGTGCGTTCAACTTGCCTAACAGACAATCCAAGAGCTCTCAAGAATGTAGCAATATCCTTGCAATCGGCACTTCCGGTTTTATTTCCGCGCTTTGGCCAACTTCCAACCATTTTCAAGGCGTTTTCTTTATAGCCTGAATCTTTGTAATCAGTATCCCAACTCTTCGGAGCATTCTTATTAATATAGGACTTTGCGAACTTGGCAAAATCGTTTCGGTTGTTAGATTTCTTGCAACAATCAAATAGCTGTTTATAAACATCATCGCTAATAAACTCCGAGAAAACATCGCTCTCGGTAATAGGCGTTACGTCCAAATCAAGCTTGCCAGCATCTATTCTATTCAAATACTCTTCAACTACAGCATAGTTGCCCTCTTCAAACAAAACGGTAGCCTTATCGAGCAAGGAGGATTTTTTACCTTGGATCTTACGACGACAAGAAGATAGCCTGCGATCAAGATCGGTCTTACGCGAAAGCGAAAGATCATCGACCTGCTTCTGAAGTCCCTTAAGGAACCACTTCCAATTGGCATAGTCTTCCAAGTCAAAGAAGAATCCCATGTTCAGACGAGCTATTTCTAGCAAGCGTTCCTTCTGTTGCTCATCAATTTTGTTGTAGGCATACGCCATTTCGAGCATATCTTTATATTTATCCAGCTCATCCAAGGCTGACTGATGCGCATTTTTACGATCAAGGTCGCTCGGAGGCAGAACCCCCTCTATTGCGCCACACAGATTCAAGATGTTGTCGAGCTGGCCTAAATTGTCAAATAGCCTCGAACTTGGATCAGCAATCTGCCTAGCAGCCTCAGCTGAATCAAGTTTAGGGCTCAGATGGTGCTCGAGCAGAACCCTCCAAGGTTCGCAATAAACGACACGGGAGAGATCCATGTTCAAAACAGGAAGACCAGAATCAATCGAAATGCATCCAGTGGCAAGAAATTGTTCATAGTCCATTGTGCAGGAAGAATTTCCCGTCAGTAAACGCTTTATATCGGTAAATAAAGCGTCCAGCACAGTCGAATCCACCGGATTATAAGCTGCTCCAGAAACAGAAACCTCATCGGTCAAAACAAGAATCCTGTCCTTGAGATTTCCCAGCTGTTCTAGCGCCCCCTCTCTAAATGAAGAACCGATTAGGGTGTTCCACTCCTTTAATACTTCGATGCGGTCTTCAATGGCACTAACCAAATGCTTACGAGCGGCATATTCAAGATTCATCCCTCTATTTTTCTTACCATTTACCGCCATACGCCATTTCGAATCGATAAAGTCAGAAATGGCTTTATCCTGCTCGGCATCGGAACTGCCAACCTTGAACTGAGCAAGAACGTCTTCAATTAGAGGACGAGATTCGCGGTCATCATTAGCAACAATCGTTAGAACAGAGCCAAGATCGCTCGAATCGCCAAAACTCAACTCAAGAAATTCGGGGATGCCTTTAATCATCGCCTTTACTTTAGGAGGCGCGCATAGCAGCCTTGCCTTACTTTCGGTCTCGGCTATTGCCTGGTCTCTTCTCTCCTCTCCACCGAGCATCTCAACTATCTGACTATCAAGACCTCGCTCCGGAGAAACATCCCATATTTTGAGCAGCTCATTAAACAGCGGCTTTAATACAACAAATTGCGGAAAGAGCTCATCAAAGTTCTTGCCAAACGTTTCCGCGGTCGCATGCAGCTCATAGTCATAGGCAACTGCAGGAGCGACCATTGCCCTACAATAAGCGGCCAGCTGTAAGGCGCTAGTATCGGCAGTAACGGTAGGAAACGCAGCCTTCAATTCGGAGCCGCGATACAGGTGACGTTCAATTTTAGAATCGCAGCCATAGGCCATCTGAAGTGAAGCCAACTGAGCCCAAGGTCGATCGCCCTCCAACGAGAGGGCCTTAAGAAAATAATGCGCTGCAACTAGCGATTGGATTCTATTTTGCTCATTAAGCAGCTTGCCGACAAATAGTCGAGCTTCATCGTCTGATGGAGGCATCTTGCGTTTGACAAGTATGCTGGCCATTTGGTTCGAATCCATTTCATCCGTGATGTCAGGATGAATAGAAACATCAGAGTTTTCATGTTCGGCTTCTTGGGCGCCCGAATCGACCGCCACACCCTCTGCCCCATTTGAATCATCAGTTGAGGTGAGATTATTACGATCGCACTCATGCACCTCATTCAGAATGACAACCTCGGAGTCTATAGCGAAGTCAGCAGGACCTTGGTCTGATTCCAAGGATTCAGATGATGAAGGTAATGGCGTATTATCTTCGTCTTCTTCATCCGCGAATTCAAGTTTCGCAAAAGCGTCTTCTAATAAGCCATCCTTTAGAACGAACCAATGGTCGATATTTGCGCTATCGACGTTTTCTTTTGGCGCAACGTTGGACAGAACGTTGTTGCCTTCCAACGAAAGTCTTTCGCCTTCGGGAGCGAGGACGCAGTTAATGAGCTGATCATTAAAATAGACCAAAACAGCAGAAGGAGTACTCCCAAAGAGGCTATCGAGCAGTTTTGATTTGTTCACTCCCGAATTTGAATCTTCGACATAGCATAAGTAATCAATCAGAAGGTCGTATGAACGCAAAACCTCTACAATGTCCCTGGACTTAATATCTTTGATGCGCTCAGCAGCCGTGTCTATATTTCTAATGCCGTTTGAAATCCTGCTCTCCGGCATCGGTATTAACCAAGGTGATTTTCGGCAAGCATTCTTGTAGTTATATACGGTTTCTTTGCTACAAAGTACAGCAGCAGGGACCGTTAGGAAATATTGAGTATTGTCACTGACCGCGACTGATTCTAAATAAGTCTTTTTGACAAGACGATCGATAATCGTCTGAACGGCTTCGGGAACGGTATCCCATTCGTAAAACGATGATGCAATTCGAGCAATCTGGCCTGAAGTGAGTCCAGGCCATGACGCGAGCAGCGAGAATGTAAATCTAGCAACATATCCAGCATTCAATACGTCGCTCTGGAGTTTCTTAATGCCGAGTTTTTTCTTGCCAAGAGAAGGCCTTTGAGGCGCTAATGGAGCCGATTCTTTTTCAGCGCATCCACCATCTTCTTCAATAGAGGATAAGGCTTCACTCTTCACTTCGGAAACAGGCAAGACAGGGTCGCTCTTTGCCTGATAAACTGCAGCCTGAGGCTCCGGCTGTTTTATGGGATTCGGGTTGTGGGGTTCATAGTAGACACCTGCTATAAGACCGTAGATAATACGCTGCGGAAAGAGGCCGGCAAGTTCTTCAGAAAGATCGATACCCCTATCATCGGTCATGTCCTCATGATGTAGGGCCTCCATAAAAAGCTGTTTAGGCCTAACTACATTGTTATTTAAACCCGATTCGCCCTGATTTAAAGACAGTGGGTCATTTTTTAGACTATCAAGCAAGTCTGATGCCTCGCTTTGAATGGGAATAAGGTCTCCCATAAAGGCATCCTTGTCAGACTTAACTCTAACAAACCTCTCAAGTAAAGAAATAATTGGTTGTAATGCAGCAATTAATTGTCGGCGTTCATTTTCGTCAATTGTTTCAATATATGAGCAAAAAGCTGCATCAGCATCATTCACACCGTCGGCGTTAGCGCAATGAATGGCAGCACCTTTTGCTTTCTCATATGCTGATCTTAAATCTGAAAGAGAAAGGCTCAGATCATGAATGGCATCTGTATTAGGTGAAATACCATGCTCTATTGAATCAAGGGCGCTACTCAATCGCTTTCTTGCAACATCAGAAAGCGCATTAAATTGCTCAAGAGCGATTTTGGTATCAAACATTGCTACACCCCTAATATAGAGATTGATGAGCTGATTTTAGCACTCGTGTCGTAGCAATAAACTTCTTCTCGATAAACGGTAAATAGTGGCCTTTAAAGACTTTTACAGTTAGACGATCCAACACGAATCAATACAAACAAACAGCCAACAATCGCCCACTAAAGCTCTGCCAAAAACTTTTCAGCGGCCTTTACCGCATCTCTCGGTTTTCCCGTATCAACAGCCCATTCAGTTAGGCATTCTTTCTTATCGTTATAAACCTTCTTGTGCAACTCAAGCGCTTTACGCCCCTCGATGCGCGCCTCATCGATCAAGCCAGCATCCTTGAGCTCTCTTGCTTTGTTAGAACTAACATTGGCCAGCTGAAATCTAGCTCTCAAATAAGAGGAATCTCCCGTGGGGAAACCACCGCTTTTAAAGCCTCTATAGGCTTTTTCAAGCATGTTTTCAGCTTCAGGATACTTGCCCATCAACATGTTGGCAACGCCCTTGTTGGTAAGCACGATTAAAGCCTGAAGGCTGTTTGTGCCAAACAGAGTCTTACGCGCTTTGTAGGCCTTGTCGTAATACTTCAAAGCCCTTTTAAGGTACTCTTGCCCTTCGGAAGCGTTGCCCTCTTGTTTAAGCTTGGCACCGTATTGTTGGCATGTTGCTCCGTAGTTGTTAATAAAGCGAGCCTCATCGGCATCTAGTTCCTTGGCTTTTTTATCCTTAAGCGCTCTCACAACTTGATTCTGATAGTAGAAAGCCTTGTCGAAGTCTTTGAATCGTTTCCAGGAAATACCAAGATCATTAAGCGCCGAAAGATAAATGAGCCGTTCATTCGGATAATGCTCCCTTACGTCATTTAAAACTTCAACGGTATCTGCGATGGCTTGTTCATGCCATGTTCTTTCGCCTCTGGTTAACCAAAGTTGAGTTTTAAGAGCCGCAGTCTTGAGTTTTGCTCTCAAGAAATAAATGCTAGGTTCATCTGCAGAGCTTGTAGGAGCGTAAGAACATTGAATTTCTTTATAAAGGTCATATGCCTGCTCAACTTGACCGTTGTGCCATGCCGCCTCGGCATATTGCATGCGAGCATTAAAAGCTGCCTCGGATCCAAGAACGTCCACACCTTCTACAGCAAGAAGTTGCCTTGCCTTGAGCACATGAAGTCTATAAGTATCCTTTGCATAGGCAGTCCTTTTATCGTCTGAGCCCAACTGCCCGAGCAAATCTCCGCACGCCTTGAAAAGCTTCAATACGACAGGGCCCTTAGCAGATCTACGAATGAGATCGGCGACAACCTCATGCATTTCAAAGCTATCTTGCCGCTTCCATACAAAGGAAAGATTTTCAAGTTGAGCAATAGCATTAGGATCAATGAAGGATTCCCCCACTGCCATCATAAATTCGTAGTCCCAGTACTCAATAAAAGCAGCGGTATAGATGGCAGGCTTAAGGGAGGCATCGAGGCCCCGTAAATACACTTCGACGAGATTATCATAATCAACAATGCAAAGAAGGTCGCGCCTTGCCTCCGCGACTGACGATCTATTAATCATGTCAGCAAGCATTATTAAGTATACGGGTATTCCTCTGGCTTTCTCCACAGCCAAGCTACGCAGCTCGGAATCACTGACTCCGCATTTCACCAACAGGTCGTCTGCTTCAGATGAGCTCATGGGCTCAAGCTGAACAGGAAAACGAACCACATTTTTCCATGCAAGTCTGCAGCGCCCAGCGACAATCCAGAGAGACCCCTTTGTCTCCGAGATGGTCTTTGCCCAATCGTATCGACCTATTCGCCATTCACCAGCAACCCAACCCAGCTTCTCAAATGTATCCAAAAAGAAGATAAGCTTCCGTTCATTGCGACCAGTCCACGCTTCGATATCAGACTTAAGACTAGCCGCCAATGACCTTTTCAAATCACTGGAGGTTTTCTCTTCCGTTAGGCTCTTCCATTCATTACACGCTTTGGCACTTTTAATAGAATCGGCTGCATAAACCCCAATCTCAATGGCAGCATTAAGAATAGAGCCACCAAGGCCTTGGGTAAATTGATCAATAAAGGGAGCAGCAAGACCCGACAACATCGTCGAAATCTCGACTCCCTTATTTTTTGCTTGCTCAAAATCAGCGCAGAACTCGGCTTTAGCCAATGCAAAATTCGATGCTTTTGCTCTCCATGCGTAGTAATTCATCCTAAAGGTTGGACTTGGCACTCCGTTGCATGCAAGAAGATCCGAGAGCTCTTTTAGAATCTTCTCTTCAGAGGTTATCTCTTCTCCTTCAAAGCTATGCCTGGTAACAACGGTATTGTGGGTAAACCTATGTGTAAAGTCGGAATACAACTCTTCCATGAGGAACGTCTTCCCAAGCCCGCCGGTCCCGTAGATCGAAAAGACCTTGCCAGTCCCGTTTTCCTTCGAAAGCACTTCGGCAGCAACTTCTTGAATATGCGCTCGCGAACTTGAACGACCGCTCATCTCAGACGATGGCTTCAAGGTGTAGTCATTGGCCATGCTTGCTGCATAGCTCTGATCGTCGCCAAGAACAAAGACATCAGTTCCCATTGCAGTACCCCAATCTTATAGTTTCAGAAGTTATCGATAGTCGCTTCCAGTTTCTTTTCGAAGGGATTTCAGAGTTTTATCCTTTCTGGCCTTACGACCATCAGAGTTCCTAAGTGTTCCTGCAGGAAGGTCATGCTTCTTCTCGTAGGTACCAACCGTACAGTCGCTTCTCGTTTTCCTGACTTTTCCAAACATTCCTTTCCTCCTTACATAGGACGTAATATGCCAGCAATAAATACAAACAGCGAATGGTCCGAGGTATGCGCGGCTCACATAAAGCGAGTGCTCTATAATTCGCTGTGTGAAAGAATCGAAGCTTTATTAGCAATGAGGGCTATAAGGGGTGGGCGGCCCTTTGCAGAAAGCAAAGGGCCGCCCATTGTACTAATTCCTCAATACAAATCTTTCGTATAGAATTTGTCGGCAACATCTGCAAGATGTTTAGCCGATAATTGGCAATATTTAAAATGGCTATCCATTAGTAATGAGGCTAGAGGCTCTTCCTCCACACCATCTTGTCCACGACGCCGGTGTAGCTCTGGATGATCTTGACCACCTTGGTGGACACGGTCTCGTCGGCGTAGTCGGGGACGGGAGCCTCGGGCAGCGACCCCTCCGCATCGAGCTCGACGGCGGTGCGGACGGCCTGGAGCAGGCCGCGCTCGCTGATGCCGGCCAGCGTGAAGCACGCCTTGTCCAGGGCCTCGGGGCGCTCGGTGGAGGTGCGGATGCACACCGCCGGGAACGGATGCCCGACGCTCGCGAAGAAGCTGGACTCCTCGGGCAGGGTACCGGAGTCAGACACCACGGCGAAGGCGTTCATCTGCAGGCAGTTGTAGTCGTGGAAGCCCATGGGCTCGTGCATGCGGACGCGGGGGTCGAGCTGAAAGCCGGTGGCCTCCAGGCGCTTGCGGGAGCGCGGGTGACAGGAGTACAGGATCGGCATGTCGTACCTCTCGGCCAGCGCGTTAATGGCGGTGAACAGGCTCGTGAAGTTGACCTCGGTGTCGATGTTCTCCTCGCGGTGGGCGGACAGCAGCATGTACTTCTTCGGCTCCAGCCCGAGCTCGGTCAGGACGTCCGACGCCTCGATCTTCTCCAGGTTGGCGCGCAGGACCTCTGCCATGGGCGACCCGGTGACGTAGGTGCGCTCGGGGGCGCAGCCGGTGTCCTTCAGGTAGCGGCGGGCGTGCTCGGAGTAGGCCAGGTTGACGTCGGAGATCACGTCGACGATGCGGCGGTTGGTCTCCTCGGGCAGGCACTCGTCCTTGCAGCGGTTGCCCGCCTCCATGTGGAAGATGGGGATGTGCAGGCGCTTGGCCGCGATGGCGGACAGGCAGCTGTTAGTGTCGCCCAGGATCAGAAGGGCGTCGGGCTGGACCTGGACCATGAGCCTGTAGCTCGCGGCGATGATGTTGCCCACGGTCTCGCCGAGGTCGGCGCCCACGGCGTCCAGGTAGACGTCGGGGTCGGCGAGCTCCAGGTCGCGGAAGAAGATGCCGTTGAGCGTGTAGTCGTAGTTCTGACCGGTGTGCGCCAGCAGGCAGTCGAAGTGGCGGCGGCACTTCTTGATGACCTCGGACAGGCGGATGACCTCGGGGCGGGTGCCCACGATAATGAGCAGCTTCAGGCGGCCGTCGTCCTCGAATGCGATATCGGAATAGTCCTTGCCCATGCGGCTAGACCTCCTCGTAGTAGGTGTCGGGATTCTCGGGGTCGAAGGGCTCGTTGGCCCACATGACCGTCACGAGGTCCTCGGTGTCGGACAGGTTGGTGATGGAGTGCGTGTAGCCGGGGACCATCTCCACGGCGCGCATGTCCGAACCCGAGACGGTGTACTCGTCGACGGGGAACGGGTTTCCATCGGAGTCCTCCCCCACCTTCCTGAGCTTGATGGAGGCGGTGCCGGAGACCACCAGGAACCTCTCCCACTTGCTCATGTGCCAGTGGTTGCCCTTGGTGATACCGGGCCTCGAGACGTTGATGGAGACCTGGCCGCGCTCCGGCGTGCGCAGGAACTCGGTGAACGAGCCGCGCACGTCCACGTTAGGCTTGAGTCCGTAGGCGAAGTGCCCCGGCTCGTAGTAGGACAGGAACGTGCTCCAGAGCTTCTTGGAGAAGGAGCCCTCGGTCAGGTCGGGCACCGAGAGCGTCTCGCGGCTGTCTCGGAAACTGTCCAGCAGGTAGACGATCTCGCCCAGCGTCTTCACGTCGGTTTCTGGGACGTAGCAGAACTGATCTCCCTCGATGCGCTCGAGCCCCTCGTATCCGCAGCGGTGCTCACGCCCCAGCAGGGCGCCCAGCATCTCGTCGACCAGGTCGTCGATGTAGAGGAGCTCGAGCTCCACCGAGGGGTCGTTCACGGTGTAGGGGCGGCCGTTGGCGATGGCGTCGCAGAAGGTCGCCACGGCGGAGTTGTAGCGCGGGCGGCACCACTTGCCGTAGAGGTTGGGGAAGCGGTAGATGAGTACCGGGGCGCCCGTGCGCTCGGAATACTCGCGGAACAGGCCCTCCCCCGCGAGCTTGGACTCGCCGTAGACCGAGCCCTCGAAGCGGCCCGACAGGCTCGCCTGCGCGGAGCTGGAGAGCATGACGGGGCATTTATTCCCGTGGCGCTCCAAGGTGTCCAGCAGCGTGGAGGCGAACCCGAAGTTGCCCTCCATGAACTCCGCCTGGTCCTTGGGGCGGTTGACGCCGGCCAGGTTGAAGACGAAGTCGGCGCGGGAGCAGTAGTCCTCCAGCTCAGCGGGCGTCGAGTCGACGTCGTACTCCATGACCTCGAGGGGCAGCAGGCTCGCATACTTCTCGCGACGGTCCTTGCCGTCCCTTATGTTCTTCAGCGCACAGCAGAGGTTCCTACCCACGAACCCCTTCGATCCAGTGATTAGTACTTTCAAGATTAATTCCATTCCAAAAATCTAGGCAAATTGGTCACTTATTTTGTAGATGAAATAATGACGATACTTCGTCTTTAAATAGGTAACAGGCAATGAAAATACTGCATATCAAAGAAATTGTTGACCACAGCAGTCCATACCAAAACGCAACACAAGAAAGCGCTATCCACAACGAGCACGGTATCACGATTTTATAACAGAGCTTAAAGCCGATTTCTCGGTTTAGTACGAACGCTCTAACTGCAAGATTTACAATAAACCCGAGAAGAACGGCAACATTTACTCCATTTGCGCCTAAAATATTGATAAATAAAGGCGAAAAGCCTACAGCGACTAAACCTGCAATTACCGTTGAAACGGTAATTGTCTTTGTTTTTTTGATAGCATAAAAAACGTTGCCAACAAAGCCAGAGTATCCACTAATTAAAGCAACGACAAGGGCAAGCGGGACTATATCGATTGCATCGCCATAGGAACCCCTGACGAAAAGTGGAAAGGCACACCTGAGCATGGGGAGCAGAAGAGCAAAGGCGGCCGATAAGAAAGTCAGATACGTACGGCATGCACGTGTATAAAAAAGAGAGTCTGCCCCTTTAGAGCTTTCTGAGAATGAAAGGTCTTGCCATGCATATGTAAAACACGTTGTTGCAAGAACTATGACCTGGCCAAATTTATTTCCAACAGAGAACACGCCGCTTGCAGCATTTCCGCTCATATAGTTGAAAACAAGTCGAGAAGCGCTTGATAATAGCCAATAAGAAGCCGTGTTCAAGCATAAGGGCGCAGCAAAACGCAATAGGCTTTTTGTTAGTTCGTTATCCTTTTCTGACGACTTGACTATCTCGCCAATACCAATAGTCCAGCCAAGATAAACACACTGAACTATTGAGCCTATTACATAACTGATATACAGAGCGGAATAGTCAAAATGGAGTAAAAGAATCAGACCAATATTTGTAACTGCAATTACAACACTGCTCAAAATACCAGATAACGTAAACTCAGCGTTCTTTCCATAGCCCCTTGCTACAAAACAAAAAAACGTTGACGTAGATATTGCAACTCCATAACTCATCAACCATACCGGATGACCCAGAGAAAGGGATGAGCACAATACCACTCCAAGTATTACAAATACTACCGTCGCGCATAGTAACAGATATAGACCAGATCGAACAACTGTTGCCTTACTATTTCTGTCTGAGCGATCATACATAAAACGTAAGACGGCAGACCAAAGTTCGAAGTATGCAATCGAACTTACAATTGTGATAAGAGTAAGCGAAATATCGTAAGCACCGTAATCTTCTGTTGGAATTTGAGAAGTGTATAACGGCAACATAATGATGCCGAGTGCTTTTGATAATCCAGAACCAAGCATAAACAGCAATGAGTTCTTAATAAAGCTTTTTTTACTGCCCATTATCTTGTAAATGCCCCTATGCAGTTTTTGATTTTTGACACAAAAGCGTTTTTAATTGCGCCGCATCTGTTTCTAATACACCATACGCGATGCTCATTATCGAAATAAGAACCGCATGTTGCTTCAATACCTTCATTTACGTAACAATCAAAATAGTTAGCGCGTTTATTAGGGCAGTAGCTATGTCGATAAATTTCGAAGTCGAAATTGTCAACAGGGACCTCAATAGTGTCTTTCTTGATATCCTTCAGAAAGGTTAATCCATTTTCCGTATTTGCAAGAACAAGAGAGGTGCCAAGATCGTCATCAAACGCGGGGTCAATTAGCCAATAATCTGCCAGTGTTATATCTGCTTCATGACGTTTATACAGCTCACACGTATAACATGATTTTCTTAAGGAATAATTGCCCAAAAAGAAGAAGAAGTAATGGCAATTATCGAGGGAAGGTTCTTCTATATTCGATCCATCTGAAAAGTACCAACGCATGTGCTGCTCTCTCCAACCGTGACTTTTCTCGCGAAAGGTCACATCAGTCAAACGGCTCCCCTTTTGACTTTCGACTAGACGAGCGTAATCAGCAAAAAAACCGGGCGAAGGAACACCGTGACAGAAGAAATCAACTGTCAGTAAATTGGAGTACTGTTTTCCAAGATACCGGTTTAGTCCGATAACTTGACAAGGCGTGCCGCAAAACAGGACCTGTTCACCAGAACATAGATGCTGTTTTACACGAGCATAAGTTGGCCACGCCTCACTTTGGACATACTTAGAACGTAGGATTTTCTCCAAGGAATGCGTTTCCGTAGATGCATGTATAACCCTATGGCCCTCCGCATCGAAAACCGCTCCGAACACTACACCATTTGACTCTAAAACTCGCTTGGCTAGTAGACCCATGATTCCGCCAGATGATCCAGCGGCTCTTTCGTCTTTTCGGGAGGCATATAGCGCTTCGATTTCAATCGGGTTATGTTTGGCACTATCCCGAGACGCCTGACAGACATTGAGACACTTGTGACAGGCAATGCACTGATTATTATCTACGCGGGGGTAAGAAAAGCCTTCCCTATCGGTTGTCATACAAATTGAACCCGTCGGACACGCAGCGGCACATGCTCCACATCCTGTGCATAAGGAGGAAATCCCATCGATGTCCTCGATAGTCACTGACTCATTACCTGCCATCTATTCGCCGATTCCTGAAAGAGCTGAAATCAAATATTTTTCGCTATCGGAACGCCATGCGGCAAGCCTATTATGAGTTTCTGAATAATCAATTTTCATTGCAAGGGCCCGATCCCATTCTGAAGATGAAGCTACGTACCTGCAGCTCATTCCAAGACGATCAAGCAAGCCTTCCATTCTTGAATTCATCGATTTTTTGGAGCCGATAGCATCTCGTGGAAAAACAATACATGGCGTTTTGTATAACGTCGAAAATACCGTGGCATGGAAGGAATCGGTACAGACTAAATCAGCATCGCGAATAATTGCAATAAATTCTGACGGGCCAATATCCCAACGCGTTTTGAAAGAGGAGTCAACGGATGCAGGTATATTAATAATAGGAAGACCAAGCTTATTGGCAGTATCCTTGATTTTTGAATCGAATTCGTTACGCTCTCCAAATTTGTATACCGCTATGTAACGTTCCGGAAGCCAGTCAGGTCGAATTGCAATCTTATCGTAGTCTTTATCGGTAAGAAGCATAGTCGGATCAACGACTACCGGAGCTTTAACTCCAGCATCGGCAAGTAGCTTAGCGCCGGAATCCTCGCGTACGGAAACATAATCAATCCCGGCAACAAACTCTGCAAGATTGTCGTAGCACGCATCGGGAAGAACGGAAACACCAAAGCTTGGAGCATATGCTATCGTGAGACGCTCGCCAACAGCAAATTGCAAGAAATAACCAGGGTCATTGACTCCTCCATGGACTCTTGGGTTCCATACCTGGTCGCTTCCACAAATATAACAATCAAAATCATCGACAGATTTTTTTAATGCTGCAAAATCATAAGTTTCGTTTGATATTACGAGGTGAGCATTCTGAAACTTCTGAAAATACCTACTACGGGCTTGACGAACCTTTTTTGTTAAAACAGTTCCGAGCGCCTGTCGGAAGGTGTTCCCTGAAAAGAAAATACCCTTAAAACGAACGACCGGACTCATCTTTTTATTTAACATAGGTTCATTATCCCCATGATAAAGAATATCGCTGGGTTCATGTCCCTCAAGAATTAACCAGCGCTGCAGGGCATATGCCTGCAAAATAGCTCCATAATTGTCATTAAACGACGGAGTTGAAGTTAAGATTCCAATTTTAGCCACTGTCTACTGCACCGCCTCGTGCTCGCGGCCCTCGAGTGCCAGCTGCACGTACTCGGCCGTCTTGATCTTGGCGATGGTGCCCTCCACGTCGAGTCTCTCGGTGTTGTGGGAGGTGTAGGACTCGTCGGCCTGGGTCTCCACCTCGCCGTCCACGACGAACTTGTCGTAGTTCAGGTCGCGCGAGTCGCAGGCCACGCGGTAGTAGCCGCCCATGTCCTCGGACCTCAGTCGCTCCTCGCGGGTCATGAGGGTCTCGAAGAGCTTCTCGCCGTGGCGGGTGCCGATCACCTGGGTGCCCACGCGGCCGAAGACCTCCTGGACGGCCTCGGCGAGGTCGCCGATGGTGGACGCCGGCGCCTTCTGGATGAACAGGTCGCCGGGGTTGGCGTGCTCGAAGGCGAACTGCACCAGGTCCACCGCCTCGTCCAGGTTCATGAGGAAGCGGGTCATGTTGGGGTCGGTGACCGTCAGCGGCTCGCCCTTGCGGATGCGGTCGATGAACAGCGGGATGACGCTGCCGCGCGAGCACATGACGTTGCCGTAGCGGGTGCAGCAGATGGTGGTGCGGCCGGCGCCGTTGCGGGCGTTGGCGTAGATTATGGACTCCATCATGGCCTTGGACTTGCCCATGGCGTTGATGGGGTATGCGGCCTTGTCGGTGGACAGGCACACGACGCGGTCGACGCCCTCCTCAATCGCTGCGTGCAGCACGTTGTCCGTGCCGATGACGTTGGTGCGGACGGCCTCCATGGGGAAGAACTCGCAGGAGGGCACCTGCTTGAGGGCGGCGGCGTGGAAGATGTAGTCCACGCCGTGCATGGCGTCGCGCACGCTCTGGGCGTTGCGGACGTCGCCGATGAAGAAGCGCACCTTGGAGGCGAGCTCGGGCGACCTCTCCTGCAGGCGGTGGCGCATGTCGTCCTGCTTCTTCTCATCGCGGGAGAAGATGCGGATCTCGGCCAGGTCGGTGTTCATGAAGTGCTTGAGCACGGTGTTGCCGAACGAGCCGGTGCCACCCGTGATCATGAGGGTCTTGTCTTTAAATGCAGTGCTTGATTTCATTATTTATCTCCTAATAACTCGATAAGGTCACAAAACGCCGACGGCGTGTTGTTCCAGAAGTTTTTCTCAAGCTCTTCCACCGTAGGCGGTTCATGAGACATACGGAGGAAGTCGCGAAGCTTTGTCGCCGCCTCAGAGGCATCACTCCTTTCATCCAATAGCAGCACGTCGCCGTAACGCTTCAAGTACGGCATGCTTGGCTCGTCATCTATGGGATAAGTAGCCAATATGGGTTTGCGCAAGGCCATGAGCTCGAACACTTTCGAGGGTGTCATGTTGTCTAGGCGATTTCCGAGGGTGAGTACGAAATCTGCCGAACGCAAAAGCGCCACGGCATCGCCGTGCGAAAGACGCCCCCGAATCTCAATGCGTCGGTCACTCGAAGCTGCCGCATTGAGATCGTCATTGGCTGCATCACCGACGAACACAACTCGCAGCGGTTCCTCCGGCATGCAGGAAAGCACGTTCAGGAAGAAGCGAGGTGAGCGAATCCCCTTGGGAAGAGAACCCGCATAGACGATAGTCTTTACTCCTTTGGGAGTACCAGGATCGTCGGAACAATCGACCATCCTATGAAGGTCGAGCAAGGGGAGATCTAAGAAGCGCATTTTTTCGAACCATGGTTCGTTAACACATCGATCCATATGGAAACAGCGGGCTGACTCCATAGACACGACAACATCGGCATTGTCGAGCAACTCGCGATCCCAACGTTTGCCTCGCTCCTCAAGTTGTTTTGCAGATAAAAAGCGCGGGCCATAACCGCCCACAAAGCTGTCCAGGAACCAAGCAATGTAGTGAAGCCGTGGGTTCCGGGATTTGGCCTCATGCGCAGCGATGAGAGCGTCGATTTGAGTGTATGCCCCCACCACGATGTCGGCGCCGACGCAAGCCTCGCAAACTGCCCTGGTCACGCGTCGAGAATAGCCTTTTGACACAAGGGGCCACGTGCCCAAAGAGCGCAGCATTCCGAAACGGTTGGCCGCGACGATAGCAGTATGGGCAGCCGAACGACCGGGATGTCTCGCAAGTGCTACGTCGACCCAGCGGGGATCGATCTCGCGAAACTCTACCCCATCCTGTCGGTCGTGTGATTCAAACTCATGGTTACAAACCCAAACGACCTCGTGCCCGCGTCGCACTAGCTCCGAGACAACGGCCTGTGCACATATCCCGTTGGCGCTCAACCGCTGAAGTGCAGCGATGACAATTTTCATTGCTGCACCTCGGCTTCGCATTCAGCGGCAGCTTTTTCGCTGCGAATGAATCCCTCGAGGAGGATGACCATGAAAGCAAATCTGTAGGAAAAGAGAATTGATTCATATGCCATAACAACGATCAAGACTATGCACAGGGCTCGGGACATACGTCCATTACATTGCTTAAACAAGGATCCAACATAAAAAACAAGGGCGCAGAATCCAATAATTCCAGAATAATTGAGCGTCTGAATCCATGTCGCACAGTAATTTAGGCCGTCGCTGTCAAACCCGGTGGACAGCGCGTTGTAGCTCATATAAGAACCAAGGTTGTTAAGACCAACTCCAACAACCTGATGAAAGGAGTCGAGAAATCCAAAGCATATGAATCCGCGGATAACTCTATTATCCAACGAGCCTCCGGCAGCAAGCCTCTCGCCCGCCGCGGTTATCCAGTCGACATTATGAAACGGAAGGTACAGAACAGCAACGAGAAGCATTAACGATGCAACAAGAAAGTCAAGTTGTGTCTTCTTCTTAAAAACAAGGAAAAAGATCAATACCAGGATTGAGGCAAGCAAACCTGAGTTTGCTGAGCTGAGAGCATAAGTGACCACCAGCAAAACAAATCTAGGAAGTGATTTATCCTTCTCCCCTATGGCAAATATAACCAAAGCCGGCAAGGTGAAAAGTGAATAATAGCTGGGTTCGAGGAAGAGCGAGGACGGCCTGAAATACCATTGGTACTTGTCGGTCCAAGTGTCAAAGGTCTTCTCAGGTGAGAAGACTAGGCTGTCAGATATGACAATGGGGAGATAGCCGCCGCTCGCAAGATGGTAAACATACTGGATAACCAGGTATAGCGCGGCAACAGTGACGAGTAGCAGATAAAGGTCTCGAACGGCGTCCCAGGAGAAATGTCTCCGCGCAACCAATATTAAACCTGCGTAAAAAACTAGCCTCGCAACGAGTGTCCAAAACTCGCCGAAAGAAAAGTAATCGAAAGTGAAACCGCCGATGACACTTAACCCAATCGAGACTAGGTAGAAGAAAAATAGGGAACGATCAACCAAAGTGCCAATAATTTTCCCGTCAGCAATAAGAAAACCAAGGATGAAGGGGGCAACTAATATTTCACCGAGCGAAACCACGTTGCCCACGCCGATATACTGTTGTAAAAAGGGCAAAAGAATAACTAGTACGCTGAAACACTTGTTTGCGAACGAGGCTGTCGTTATCGCGACTGGAGCCTTTATCCGCGAACAGGCAACTGAGTTGATTCCGACCATCTACTACTCCATCCCGAAGAAAGCTCGGATAGCAGCATCGGCCGCGTTGTTATCGGCGCGCACGGAGGCAAGCTCGTCAGCACAGGCCTTGTCAAGTACGGCGCGGTCCAGTCCGCAATAGTATTCGTAAATTGCGTCCGCAAGGCCTTTTGCTTCGTAGTCAACCGCCAAACCAAGGCCTTTGGTTTTCACCTCATCGCCCATAATGGACCCCTGAGTACACACCTGCGGGATGCCGTACTGAACGGCGTCATAATACTTGTTGCTCATGGCCCCAACCATCACGGAGTCATTCTCATAGACGTTGTGCACGATGTCCGTCTCGGCAGCGAAGTAAGCGCGCTCCTCAGCATAATAGGCACCATGGAAGTAAACGTTGTGGAAACCGTGCTCCGCAACATGAGCCTTAAGGCGCTCGGCGACCTCTTCCTCTCGGCCGTTGTAGTGCAGTTCGAAGCGCTCGTCGCCACCCAAGGCATCAATCATGGCAATATTGGCTCGCTCATGACGAATCATGCCCCAGTACCGTACGCGGATGGGCGTGCCCTCCGAGAACTCTTTCGTCCTCGGAGGGCACTCGGAGGCCAGCAGGTTGTGCTTAAGCATCACGCCGGAAGCGTTGTCGAGATACCTGAAGAATGCCGG
Source organism: Collinsella sp. AM40-7AC (assembly GCF_003468125.1). NCBI lineage: Bacteria > Bacillati > Actinomycetota > Coriobacteriia > Coriobacteriales > Coriobacteriaceae > Collinsella > Collinsella sp. AM40-7AC. The sequence continues at coordinate 34,541 of NZ_QSGK01000012.1, forward strand.
AGAGCTCGCCAGCACAAGGCCAGCATTCCGTGACAATAGAAGAATGAGCTTCCGATAAAATCCTAAACTCTCATGGCTAACATCGCGGTAGTCGAGGATATACCTGCCGCGAAAGTCCCCCTTCAAGCGATCGAGAATCGTAATACCTGGCGTCGAATGCAGTACCACAATCCGGTCATAGCCCTCGGAGTCAATGACGCCCAAGGCGAACTTTCGAAATCGCGCGAAGTGCGGAAGCTTCTTCTGAATAGGGTCGGCATCCTCCACGTGATCGCCGAACACAAAAGACTTGGAAATACCTTTCGGTACGGGCGCATCGGGGCGCCCGTTGCGGTTCCAACTGACCAAATGAAGCTCATTCGAGCCGCCGAGTAGACGAACGTAGTCGTACATATAGGGCATATGGGCTATACGAACAAAACCAAGTAAGAGTACCTTCATTAGGCTTCACCGCCCCTGCGGATACCCTCGAGCACCTGTTCCATTCTCTTCACACACACAGTGCGCGAAAGGTTTTCACGTGCGTACGCTCTTCCGTGCTCGCATAGGCGCGTCAGGCGCTCAGGGTCACCATGGAGCGTTCGTATGGCCGTGGCCAACTCCTCGGCGTTATCAATCTCAACGCAAACGCCCAAATCCTCGCGCTCTACCATGGCAGCGTAGAGCGAGTCTTTTTCTACAGAGCTCACGATTGCCTTGCCGCAAGCGAGAAGGATGGGCATCTTGGATGGAGTACCCGTGTAGATGACCTCACGACGCAGGGGAATTAAGCACACATCGCCAGTGGAGTACACATCAGGCACCATATCGACGGGTTGCAGTGGGTAGAACGCAACGTTAGTAAGGCCCTCGGCGTCCACAGCGTCCATGAAATCCTTCTTCACGCAGCCGTCACCGATGATTTGCACCACGATGTCGGGCTCGTCACGCAAAAGCTTAGCCACCTCGAACATTGTCTTCCAATTGAACTGCAGTCCAACGCTGCCAGCAAACTGAACGTAGAACTTGTCGTGGGAGATATCGAATTTCTTGACGAAGCGATTCTTCTCCCAGGGTATGTCGTAGTTTCTACGGTCATCAAACCAGGGTGGAACGATATGCAGCCTGGGGCGAGGACAGCCCGCATCGGCGCATGCCTCCACCATGTCCTCGGAGAGCACCACAACCGCCGACGACATACGGTATACAGCCCGAGAGAGCAGGTCCATACCAGCGTAAACCATTTTATTAATGTTCAGGCTCTTTGTCTGACCCGGCCACACGTCGTAGACGTTGTAGAGCACAGGCTTGCGCACAAACAGTTTGAGAAGCACCTCTTGGAAAAACACCGTGGGACAAGACTGGAGAAACACCACATCAAAATCGCGGCGTTTAATCGCATAAGAAATCATTTGGAAGGCGTACTTCGCTTCATCCAGATAACGCACAACGAAGTTGCTCTTGTCAATGACTTTGCGTGACAGCGTGTCCACGGTCAGCCCATCGCGTCCTACGAGCGTCCCCGGAAGCACATCATAGGTGTGCTTCCGTTCGCTCTGAATAAGGTGAACGCGGTTACCCAATTTTAAAAAACCGTCAATGAGCTGCTCTGCCATCTGGTTATTGGGACTCGCGGTGTCGAAGCCATCCATGGTGATATATAAAATATTCATTTACTTCCCCGTTTTATTTTTACCGAACATGGCACCAAAGGTGCCGGTAAAGCATTTCCAGTCCATGCGGAAACAGCGATTGCGCACGTAGCGGAGTTCAATCTTCTGTCGCAAACCGCTCTCGAACGTCGCGGCATTGCGGTCAGTCGCCTGCCACAGGCCCGTAATACCGGGCTGGACAGAGAGCAGCTCAGCCTTTTCCTCATCGGAAAAGTGCTGTTCAAGTTCGTCTCTTGTTATGGGACGCGGACCGATGACGGAAAGGTCGCCGTTCAGCACGTTCAGGAACTGCGGCATCTCATCAATGGAGCACTTGCGGATGAACTGCCCGACTTTGGTAATACGGGGATCATCGTCGACCTTGCGCTCGACTTCCCACTGATGCAGCTGCTCAGGACTCAGATACTTCTGGACGTTGCCGGCATCCGCAACCATGCTGCGAAGCTTAAGGATCTTGATGGTCTTACCGCCCTTGCCAACACGCTCCTGCGAGTAAACAGGGCTGCCAGAGGACTCAAGACAGATGAACGCACACACGACCACAATGGGAATGAAGAGCACAACACTCACGCAAAGGCTAAATACAAAATCGAAAAGTCGCTTAACAAATCGATAAGCCAATGTACCGCTCGGCTTAATTACTAAAGTAGCTGGCTTAGCTCCAACAGCTGCGGCACCGCTATATTCCGTTTTATCTATCACAATTTCCTTCAAACCTACGTCCCCGCCCCCGGGGATCCTCCCTGTCCCGTTAAGCAGTCGCCAGCAGCTAGGCAATCGCCTTTTTAAGGTTTCGCATGACGCGCTGCTCGTTTGAAAGCACCGCGAGGCCAACGCGCGTAGTTACGCGTCGGCCACACAGGTCGAGCTCCAAATAGGCAGTGCTCTTGCGTCTGTTAATGGTTTTGATAAGGCCTTCGTGGCCCAACAGTGGACCTGCCGTCACTACGACCTGGTCGCCGTCTTTTAAGGCCTCGCTCATGGGCACTACGCGGTCTCCTCTATTGGTAAAACTGCCAATGAGCTGGGTCTCTTCTTTTGCCAGCGGCACAAACTGACCGTCCTGGGATAACACCCGGGCAAAGTCGTCCATGCGCAGCAGATACTGTTGCACGGTGCGGGGATCTGCCGTGTCGCAGATAAGGTAACCGGGAAAGAGTGGCTTGGTCGTATTGACCCATTCGCCGTGTATCTTAATCTCGGTTTGATATTGGGGATAAAAGAGCTCTTGCATGGCACTCGCCGGCACCACGCGCTCGATGCGCTCGCGCATTACGTCTTCGCGACCGTTAATGACCTGGATCACATACCACACGAGCACCACCCCCTTGCTGTCTTACGTGTGGCTCACGGGGTTTGGGTATGGCTTCGCCAGGGCGCTTGTGCGCGAAGGCGCTCCATATTCAAACCCTGAGCCCAGTTAGACAAGCACGTGGCTCTGCCCCACCGTGAGCGGTATGTATAAGTGCAGCTGCTAGAGTCGCGGACGTGTATCGCAAAAATGACCGCGACCCCAGCTGGCTTCGTGCGAGCCAGTCAAGCGGGTACAAAACTGGACCGCACGCAAACAGCTGCAGGACTGCTACGCATTGACACGCAAACAACTACTCATTTACACCTTAGACATAACTTAATGCAAACAATTTAGGTCGCATGACTTCTTTATTGGAGCTCGTGGTGTTTCTGGCACCGCCGTTACGGCCGGATGCTGATCGACCCTGCGCTTTATGGCTTGCTGAAGCCGTGAGCACAGTTGAACTCATGTAACGCTAAGTATCCTAGCACAAGCTGATAGCGAAACTGATTTGGGTTGTGTTGGACAACATATCGTTCATTTGACGTGCTTAAGGGGGTTGTTTTGGGATGTTGTTCACGTTGCTGCTGGTTATTAGGGTGCGAGCGGTGGTTAGGGATGCTCCTGAAGCACAAATGGAACGTCGAGCTGCACTGGTAATTGCGTTTGTCTAACAAACTATGTACAGACATGGGAAATAAATTGTGCAACATTTTGTTGGCGTAGGTGGGGTTAGTGGCGTGTGGTGTTTTCGCATGAAAAAAGGCCTTCGGAATTCCGAAGGCCTTTGCATTCACGATGGTGGAGACGAGGGGGATCGAACCCCTGACCTCTTGACTGCCAGTCAAGCGCTCTCCCAGCTGAGCTACGCCCCCGTGACGAGGTAGTACTATAGGGGAAGATCTTCGGGGATGCAAGGGGGAATTTTGAATTGATTTTCCGCCTTACGGGTTTTCCTGGGACGGTGGATAGAAATAATCACTCTTCGAGCGATTATTTCTATCCACCGTCCCGATAAAACCCTGATGCGATGGTCCCTACTTGTAAAGGTAAGCGATGGCGGTGCCGGTGTGGACTTCGATCTCTGCGGTGGATCGGACTATGTTGCTGATGCCGGTGTCGGCTAGTAGGGCTAGGGGGCTGTGATCTAGTTCCCACTCTAAGCCATGCTCGCTAACCTCGGTGTTGGGGGATATGGCGATGATGGAGAAGGTTTTGCCCTCGGCGCCCTCGATGGTCCAGGTCTCGTCCTGGTGCAGGATTCTGGCCGTCACTTCGTCTTCTTCGATCCAGACGGGGGCGTCCGCATAGCCTGCCAATAGCCCTAACACAGACAGGGCCATATCCGGGCGGCCGCCCGTAGCGCAAGTCGCAACCACTTCGGCACCCTGCCAGCGGCGACGGACGGCATCGAGCGCCAGCGCCAGATCGGTATAGTCCTTGTAAGGGTCGTGGCGTTCTACCTCAAAGGCTTCGGCGGCATCGACCAACGCACGGCCCGCGTCGCTCACCGTGTCGGCATCTCCTACATATACATCGCAGCCAAGCCCCGCGCCCAGCAGTGCATCGAGTCCGCGGTCTACCGCGACAACGTGGTCGCACTCCCCCGCCAGGTGGCACAGCAACTCGGGGCTCGCCACCTCCGGCGAGCCGCAGACCACTAATACCTTGCAAGCCACAGCCCTCGCCTAGCCCTCAAACTCAAGAACGCGGGCCAGGTCTAGGTCCACGTAGCTGTCGATAAAGATATCGCAGTTGCCACGCACTTCGTCGCGCTTCATGCGGCCGTGCGGGTCATAGATGCCCACGCGCTTAAAGCCAGCGACCCCAGAGCTCTTTAGGCCAAAAACGGCGTCCTCAAACACCCAGGCGCGCTCAAACCTGCACCCATGACGCTCCTCCAGGCGGCGCAGCGCCAACTCGTACACATCGGGGAACTGCTTGGAGCGCCCCGCCTCGCCCGTCGTGGTAACAAACTCCATGTATGCGTCGAGTCCGGCACCAGCGAGCGCGGACTGCACCAGCTCGGCCGGCGTGGACGTGGCGACGCACATGGCAAAGCCGGCCGCCTTTGCCTGCTCCAAAAATGCCAAGAGCCCCTCGCGCGGCGGCACCTTGGAGTACCCATCGATCAAGATGTCGCTCAACTCGCGATAGAGCTCCTCGCCATTCGTGCCAATGCCCCACGTGTCGTGGTATGCCTGGCACTCATCCTCGAGCGACAAATGCTCAAACTGGGCAAAATCGTCGACTGTTACGTCAACTCCGTGGCGGCGCAATAACTCGGGCTGGGCATAGGCCCAAACGGGGGTGCTATTAACCAGTGTTCCGTCGCAATCGAAAATAAAAGCGACATTGGGAGCAGCGGTCTGGGACATAAACGAACCTTTCGATGTCAAATGGTAAACATCCTGTTAAAAACGTTTTACCAAACGTCAGACTAACAATCTTGAAACCCTAATTGGTAAAACTGTCAAGAGTTTTACCATCGCAATTCTGCTAGTGGTCTAAACATGGCGCTCGCCGATTAAACACCGCCGCAAATCCACTTTTCTCCATAAAAGTAACGAACAGGTGTTATCGTATTTCGTGCCGAAAGTTCCACCGAGCACGCGAGGTGGAACGAATCATAGAACTATCGCCGTCCCTTCGATTCGTGCAGCCTTGGACCTTTCGCATCTAGTCACCAAGGCAACACGCTGCCGCGTCATGATGGGATCAAACGTGAGCGATACAAAGCTAAAGCCAACGGCTAAAAAGCCCGCAACCCGTAAAGCCGCCCCGCACGCACCGGAGCTCACCAAGGACGATGTCTATCTATTTGGCATCGGCACGTGGGAGCGCAGCTGGGAAAAGATGGGCGCGCACCCCGACACGCAGAACCGTACGCGCGGCTGGCGCTTTTGCGTTTGGGCGCCCGATGTAAAGAGCGTGCATGTCATTGGCGAATTTAACGACTGGGATGAAGAAGCCAACCCTCTGGTGCCCGTGCATACGAGCGCTATTTGGGAAGGCTTTATTCCTGGCGCCGAGCAGGGCCAGCTCTATAAGTACCTCATCGAAACCAACGAGGGCGAAAAGCTCTACAAGGCCGATCCATACGCCTTTAAGGCTGAGTGCCCTCCGGGTACCGCCAGCGTGCTGTGGACCCTCGATGGCTATAAGTGGAACGACGCCGCGTGGCTCAAGCGGCGCGCCGGCCACAACCACATGTCGCAGCCGCTGAACATCTACGAGGTGCATATTGGCTCGTGGAAGCGCCACGGCGACGCGCCGCAGGGCGAGCCGGACGAGTACGGCAACTATCCCGGCCCCATGGATCCCTTCCCCGCGCAGCGCGGCGAGTTTTACACCTACGACGACCTGTCGGTGGAGCTCGTGGACTACGTGCACGACATGGGCTACACGCATATCGAGGTCATGCCGCTTATGGAGCATCCCTTCGATGGCTCCTGGGGCTACCAGACGACCGGTTACTACGCCGCCACGTCACGCTACGGCAACCCGCAGCAGCTCATGCACTTTATCGATGCATGCCATGAGGCAGGCATCGGCGTGATCATGGACTGGGTACCCGGCGGTTTTTGCGCCGACTCCCACGGCCTTGCCACCTTTAACGGCCACATGCTGTTTGAGCACGAGATTCACCCCAACTGGGGAACGCACAAGTTCGATTTCGCCCGCGGCGAGGTCCGCTCCTTCCTGGTCTCCAACGTGCTGTACTGGCTCGAAAACTTCCACGTGGACGGCATCCGCATGGACGGTGTGTCCAGCATGCTGTACCTCAACTTTGGCATTGACGATCCCGGCCAAAAGAAGTTCAACAAGTACGGTACCGAGGAGGACCTGGACGCCAGCGCGTTTATCCGCCAGGTCAACTGCGCCGTAGAGGCGCACTACCCCGACGTGATGATGATGGCCGAGGAGTCCACCGCGTGGCCGCTCGTGACCTATCCGCCGCAGGACGGCGGCCTGGGCTTCCACTACAAGTGGGACATGGGCTGGATGAATGACACCCTGCACTATATGCAAACCGATTTTCCGTGGCGCCCCGGCAACCACGGGCTGCTCACGTTCTCCATTATGTACGCCTTTACCGAGAACTTTATCTGCCCGCTAAGCCACGACGAGGTCGTGCACGGCAAGTGCTCGCTCATCGGCCGCATGCCGGGCGACTGGTGGCGCCAGTTTGCCGGCCTGCGCACGCTGGCTTTCTACCAGATGACGCACCCCGGCGCCAAGCTCAACTTTATGGGCAACGAGATCGGCCAGTTTATTGAGTGGCGCTACTACGAGTCCATCCAGTGGTTCCTGACCGAGGAGTACGAGACTCACCGTCATCATCAGGCGTTCATCAAGGCACTCAACCACCTGTACACCGCCGAGCCCGCCCTGTACGAGCGCGGCTACACCGATGACGGCTTTACCTGGATCGACGCGGACAACTCCAAGCAGTCCATCGTGAGCTTTGTGCGCCAGGGCGAGGACGTCGATGACGACCTGGTGATCTTGATCAACTTTGACCCGGCAAGCTACGAGAGCTTCCGCGTGGGCGTGCCGCGCGAGGGTGACTGGGAGGTCATCTTTGATTCCGACCGTCCCGAGTTCGGTGGCAGCGGCTATGCCGGCGAGGAGCCCTACACCTGCTCGAGCGAGCCCTATCCCTGGAACGGGCAGATGGACTCCATCGAGATCAAGGTTCCCGGCCTGGCAGGCGTGGTGCTTAAGCGCCGCGGTCCCAGCAGCTATATGCCGCCTGTGGTCGAGGAGCCCAAGGCTGCGCCCAAAAAGCGCACGTCCTTGGTGAAGCCCAAGCCCGCGGCTGCCAAGAAGGCTCCTGCCACGGCCAAGGCCAAGGCTGCTGCAAAGCCCGCTGCTAAGGCCGCAGCCAAGAAACCGGCTGCCAAAAAGGCCGCTACCAAGGCCAAGTCTGCTTCTGCTAAGCCGTCTGCCAAGGATGCGTAACAAAACCGTTACAGCTGTAATTACCCGCCCCGCGAGGGCGTAGGATACATGTCATAACCGTTTCGGGGAACAACTCCCGGGGGAAAGGAACGTATGAATAAGATCTTCGACAACAAGCAGGAGTTTACCGAGCTCTATCGCGATGCCGTCATGAGCATCAGCGGCAAGAGCGTCGAGGCCGCCAGCGACCTCGACCGCTTTAATGCCCTGGCCAAGCTCGTGGCCGAGAAGGCGCGCACCGTTGCCACCAAGAGCAACGCCCGCGTCACCGCCGAGGGCAAAAAGCGCGTGTACTACTTCTCGATCGAGTTTTTGATCGGCCGACTGCTCGACAACTACTTGCTCAACTTTGGCGTGCGCGACATGGTCGCCGAGGCGCTCGACGACATGGGCTTCGATCTGTCCGTCATCGAGAACCAGGAGCCCGATCCGGCTCTGGGCAACGGTGGCCTGGGCCGTCTGGCCGCATGCTTCCTGGATTCGATGGCAGCCGAGGGCATTGCCGGCTACGGCAACGGCATGCGCTACCGCTACGGCCTGTTTAAGCAGGAGATCGTCAACGGCAGCCAGGTCGAGGCCACCGACGAGTGGCTTACCCACGGCTATCCCTGGGAGGTCCGTCGTCAGGATAAGGCCGTGACCATCAAGTTTGGCGGCCGCGTCGAGGGCTTTGAGGAGGATGGCCGCACGTTTTACCGCACGGTGGACACGCAGGATATCCTGGCCGTCCCTTATGACATCCCCGTCGTGGGCTATGCCGGCGAGACCGTCAACAAGCTGCGCGTCTGGGCTGCCGAGCCGGTCGAGGAGCACTTCGATCTGGAGGCCTTCAACCGAGGCGACTACGCCCTGGCCGATGCCGAGCGCGCCGAGGCCGAGGCCATCAGCGCCATCCTCTACCCCAACGATGCCGGCGAGCACGGTCGTCTGCTGCGCCTGAAGCAGGAGTACTTGTTTGTTTCGGCCGGCATCTACAGCCTGCTCGACACCTTTGAGAAGGAGCACGGCGAGAACTGGGAGCTGCTGCCGCAGTTTGTGGCCATCCACACCAACGACACGCACCCCGCCATGTGCGGCCCCGAGCTCATGCGTATTCTCATCGACGAGAAAAGGCTCGAGTGGGACGACGCCTGGAACATCGTGACGCAGGTCGTGAGCTACACCAACCACACCATCCTGCCCGAGGCCTTGGAGAAGTGGCCTATCGGCACGTTCTCCAAGCTCCTCCCCCGCGTGTACCAGATCATCGACGAGATCAGCCGTCGTTGGCACGAGTCGTTCGACACCACGAAGGAGGGCTGGCAGGAGCGTCTGCGCCAGACCGCCATCCTGTGGGACGGCGAGATTCGCATGGCCAACCTGTCTGTGATCTGCAGCCACAGCGTCAACGGCGTGGCCAAGATCCATTCCGACATCATCAAGAACATCGTGCTCAAGGACTTCTATGCCCTGACGCCCGAGAAGTTCAACAACAAGACCAACGGCATCTCGCACCGTCGCTTCTTTGCCGAGGCCAACCCCACCTACGCCAAGCTCGTGACCGAGGCCATTGGCGATGGCTGGCTCAAAGACGCCTTTGAGCTTGAGAAACTCAAGGAGTTTAAGGACGACACCGAGTTCCTGAAGGCCGTGGGTGCCTCCAAGCGCGCCAACAAGGAGCGTCTGGCCGCCTACGTTAAGGCCGAGACCGGTCTGGTCATCGACCCCAACACCGTCTTCGATGTCCAGGTAAAGCGCTTCCACGCCTATAAGCGCCAGCTCATGAACATCATGAAGGTGATGGACATCTACAACCGTCGCATTGCCGATCCCAAATTCCACGTGACGCCGACGACCTTCATCTTTAGTGGCAAGGCTGCCTCGAGCTACACCTTTGCCAAGGAGACCATCCGCCTCATTAACTCCGTTGCCGACGTCATCAACAACGACGCTCGCGTGAACGAGGTCATGAAGGTCTGCTTTATCCCCAACTTCCGCGTGAGCAACGCCCAGCTCATCTACCCCGCCGCCGAGATCTCGGAGCAGATCTCCACGGCCGGCAAGGAGGCCTCGGGCACGTCCAACATGAAGCTCATGATGAACGGCGCCATTACGCTGGGCACCCTCGACGGCGCCAACATCGAGATCGCCGATCTGGCCGGCCGCGAGAACGAGGCCATCTTTGGCCTGACCGCCCCCGAGGTCGAGCAGCTCTGGGCATCCAACAGCTACTTTGCGTGGGATACCCTCAACGGCGACCGCGAGCGTCTGGGCCGCGTGATGGACGAGCTCAAGGACAACACGTTTGCGGGTCTTTCGGGCAACTTCGAGAGCATCTACAACGAGCTCATGAACAACAACGACCCCGACCTAGTCATGGCTGACTTCCGTAGCTACGTGGATGCATGGGAGAACCTCACGGGCAGCTACGGCGACCAGGAGACCTGGAACCGCAAGGCCCTGCTCAACACCGCCTCGAGTGGCTGGTTCTCGTCCGACCGCACCATTCGCGAGTATCGCGACGAGATCTGGCACGCATAAAGCGCGCGAGCTCCCTTTGCCGCACGGCATTACTCGACGGGCGTGACAGTGCGCCGCGCCCGTCGCTAATGGGTTAGGAACATCGATGACAGAAGGAGAAATCGATGAGTAAGAAAGAATGCATCGCGATGCTCCTCGCAGGAGGACAGGGCAGCCGATTGGGGGCACTCACCCAAAAGATCGCCAAGCCGGCGGTTAGCTTTGGTGGCAAGTTCCGCATTATCGACTTTTCGCTGTCCAACTGCTCCAACTCGGGCATCGACACGGTGGGCGTTCTGACGCAGTACCGTCCCTACCTGCTGCATGCCTACGTGGGCTCCGGCGAGGCGTGGGATCTGGACAGCCGCGACGGCGGCGTGTCGATCCTGCCGCCGTACGAGACGCAGACCGGCGGCGCCTGGTATGCGGGAACGGCCGACGCCATTACGCAGAACCTCGACTACATCAAGGCCAACGACCCCAAGTACGTCCTGATTCTTTCGGGCGATCACCTGTATCGCATGGACTACCGCAAGATGCTTAAGACGCACATTGAGAACAACGCCGACCTCACGGTGAGCGTTATGCCCGTGCCGTGGGAGGAGGCCAGCCGCTTTGGCATCCTGACCACCGACCCCGAAGACGGCCGCATCACCAAGTTCACCGAGAAGCCCGAGAAGCCCGATTCGAACCTCGCGTCCATGGGCATCTACATCTTCTCGGCCGACGTGCTGATCGAGGCGCTCGAGGAGGACGCTCTGGACCAGCGCTCGAGCCACGACTTTGGCAAGGACATCATCCCCAAGCTGCTCGGTGAGAACAAGCGCCTGTACAGCTACGAGTTCCACGGCTTCTGGAAGGACGTCGGCACCATCGCCAGCTTCCATGAGACCTCGATGGACCTGCTGGGTAACAACCCCGAGTTCGATCTGTTCGACAAGAACTTCCCCATCATGTCCAACATCACCACGCGTCCGCCGCACTACATTGGCCCTGACGGCCGCCTGGACGACTGCCTGGTCTCCAACGGCTGCAAGATCTACGGCACCGCTCGCCACTCGATCCTTTCGACCGATGTCATCATCGAGGAGCGCGCCGTGGTCGAGGACTCCGTGCTGCTGCCGGGTGCGCACGTTAAGAGCGGCGCGCACATCTGCCGCGCTATTTTGGGCGAGAACTCCACGGTCGAAGAGGGCGTGAAGCTCGGCTCTGTCGATACCACCAAGGATACGGCCGTCGTTGGAAATGACGTCGTTATCGGGAAGGGGGAATGATCCGATGATCAATCGCAAGGCCATCGGTTATATCACCGCTAACTACTCTTCGACCTACGGCAGCGTGCTGCTCAAGGACCGCCCCATCGCATCCGTTCCGTTTTTGGGCCGCTACCGCCTGATCGACTTTCCGCTGTCCAACATGATGAACGCCGGCATCAAGACCGTCGGCGTCGTCATGCCGGGCAACTACCGCTCGCTGATCGACCACGTGGGCTCGGGCAAGGACTGGGGCCTGGACCGCAAGAAAGGCGGCCTGTTCATGGTGCCCGGCAACGCGTATGGCACCACCAAGGGCGGCATGCGCTTCCTGCTGCGCGACATCATCTCCAACAAGACGCTGTTCCAGCGCTCGGAGAAGCCCTATGTTGTGATGATGGGCACCAACATCATCTTTAACATGGACCTCAACACCATCATCGAGGCGCACGAGAACTCCGGTGCCCAGATGACCGTGGTGTACTGCAAGGCCACGCGCAACGTCGATGACGAGACCAAGCTCGAGATTAACGAGAACGGCCGCCTGACGGGCGTGAGCGCCGGCATCGTGTACGGCGACAACGCCTCTATGGACTGCTGCATCGTCAACCGCGATACGCTGCTCGAGATTATCGACCACTACCAGGCCGCCGACTATCTGGACCTGCTCGAGGCACTCCAGGGCGACTTTGGCAACATCGACGTGTGCAGCTACGAGTACAAGGGCGAGGTCGTGGGCGTGTTTAGCGAGAAGTCGCTGTATCGCCGCAGCATGGACCTGCTCGACCAGACCGTGGCCGACCAGCTCTTTGACCCCGAGCGCCCGATCCTGACCAAGGCTCACGACGTGCCGCCTTCGCGCTATGCGACCGGCAGCCACGCCTGCAACTCGATCATCTCGGCCGGCTGCATCATCAAGGGCACCGTGCGCAACTCGATCCTGTCGCGCGGCGTCGTAGTCGAGGAAGGCGCTTCGGTGACCAACTCGATCATCAACCAGAGCTGCATCATCAAGAGCGGCGCCCGCGTTGAGAACGCCATTCTGGACAAAAACAACGTGGTTCCCACCAACACCGAGCTTCGCGGCACGCCCGAGAACATCCTGGTGCTGGGCAAGGCTCCGTTAACTTCCGACACCACCATCGTACGTTAACGTTGGCACCGCAACATCGCTCGTAACAAGTAGAATAGCCGCCCGGTTAGCGCCAGGCGGCTATTCTCGAATTGCAACATGGGAGACAATATGGCAGATTCCAGCAAAAAGATGCAGATCGTGTTTGCCTCGGCCGAGTGCGCACCGTTTGTAAAGACCGGTGGCCTGGGCGACGTGGCAGGCTCGCTGCCTGCGGCGCTTGTGCGCGCCGGCGCCGAAGTTATCGTGATGGTGCCCAAGTACGCCACCATAAAGGACGAGTACAAGGCGCAGATGGAGCACTTCTCCGACTTTTACGTGAGTCTGGGCTGGCGCAACGAGTACTGCGGACTCGAGAAGCTCGAGCACGACGGCGTCACCTATATGTTCATCGACAACGAGCGCTACTTTGCGCGCGACTATCCGTACGGCTTCTTTGACGACGGCGAGCGCTTTGCGTTCTTCTCCAAGGCCATCACCGAGAGCCTGCAGCACCTGCCGGCCGACTTTGAGTGTGACATCCTGCACTGCAATGACTGGCAGACGGCACTTGCGCCCGTGTTTTTGCGCGAGTTTTACCAGGGCCTGCCGCTGTATGACCGCGTCAAGACCGTGTTCTCGATCCACAACGTGGCGTTCCAGGGCCAGTTTAGCGACACCGTGATGGAGGACATCCTGGGTGTGGCACACATTCCGGCGGCCGCCTCGCAGCTGCGTTGCGACGCCTGCAGCATCAACTACATGCTGGGCGCCCTGCGCTATGCCGACGCCATAACCACGGTGAGCCCCACCTATGCCAGCGAGATCCAGACGCCCGAGTTTGGCGAGGGCCTGGACGGCGTGCTGCGCGAGCGCTCCTATGCGCTGCAGGGCATTTTGAATGGCATTGACGTGGCGGGCTTTGACCCGGCGACCGACAAACGCATTGCCGCCAACTACACCGTGGAGGACCGTTCTGGTAAGGCCGTATGCAAGGCCAAGCTGCAGGAAGAGCTGGGGCTCGAGGTTCGCGACGACCGTCCGCTTATGGTCATGGTCACGCGCCTGACGCGCCAGAAGGGCATGGACCTGGTCATGTACGCGCTCGACCGCATTCTGGCCGGCGGCGTGCAGGTGGCGGTGCTGGGCACCGGCGACCGCGACTACGAGGACGGTCTGCGCTACTTCCAGGACAAGTACCCCGGTACCATGGCCGCACGCATCGAGTTCGATCCTGCGCTGTCGCAGCGCATGTATGCCGCCGCCGACATGTTCCTAATGCCTTCGAAGTTTGAGCCCTGCGGCCTGTCGCAGATCATCGCCATGCGCTACGGCACCCTGCCTATCGTGCGCGAGACCGGCGGCCTGAAGGACACGGTGATTCCGTATAACGAGTTTACCGGCGAGGGCACGGGCTTCTCGTTTACCAACTTTAACGGCGACGAGATGGGCGACGCCGTGTTCCGCGCGGCGCGTCTGTTCTGGGATAACCGCGACGCCTGGAACCAGCTGGTAACGCAGGCCATGAGCCAGGACTTTAGCTGGACGCGCTCGGCCGATAAGTATCTGGACCTGTACTTCTTTATGCACCCGGAGATCGAGCGCCCGGTGGCTGTTGTCGACGAGCCTGAGGCTGTTGCTGAGCCGGTGGCCGCTGAGGAGCCCAAGGCCGAAGAGAAGCCGGTTGAAGCTGAGCCCGTTACGGCCGAGTCTGAGGTGAAGGCTGAGGCTGCTCCTGAGGCAGAGTCCGAGGTCAAGCCAGCTGCAAAGCCTGCAGCTAAGAAGACCACGACTCGTAAGACGACGGCTAAGAAGGCCACAGCGGCCAAGGCGACGGCAACCAAGACCACCGCTGTCAAGACAACGACCTCGCGCAAGCGCACCACCGCAGCTGCCAAGAAGGCCGCCGAAGCCGAGGCTACTCCCGAGGTAAAGGCCGACGCCGTCGAGGCTAAGGCTGCGGCAAAGGCACCGGCCAAGGCCGCTACCAAGAAGACGACCGCGACCGCCAAGAAGGCAACAGCTGCCAAGAAGACCACACCAACGAAATCGACGACCACGAAGGCCGCCACAACCAAGGCAGCCACAAAGCCGGCCGCCAAAGTCGAGGAGACGCCCGCCGAATCCAAGGCCAAGGTAACCGTTGAGGCCAAGCCGGCCGCCAAGACCACCACGCGCAAGCGCGCAACGACGACGGCCAAGAAGTCCACGACCAAGGCTGCTGCTCCCAAAGCGGAGGCTAAGGTCGAGGACAAGACCGCACTAAAGGCCAAGCCTGAGCCGAAGGCAGCCGAGGTCAAGCCCGCTGCCGCTAAAGAGGAGCCCAAGGCCGAGGTAAAGGCAAAGCCCGAGCCCGCCAAGAAGGCCCCGGTCTCCCCCGTCGCCGCGACCGAGGAAAAGGCTCCGACCAAGAAGACCTCCGTCCGCAAGGCAACGGCCACCCGCAAGCGCCGCTAGTACGCAGACGATTCAAAACCTCATCAAACCCTAAGCAAGGGGCGCTCCAACTGGGTGCCCCTTCTCTGTAGGTAGTGGTAAAACGATTTTCTAGGACGACCGTTCGCCGATGGTAAACGGATGTTGTTTATACAGCCTGTGTACAACAGATATACTTACAACTTGTGCGTAAAGCCATGGCCCGCAGGCCGTGATTCTATTGAACTGGACCGTATTATGAGATTGATACACAACAGCCGTCTTCCGCAGTTTCGCACTCCGTTTGGCGCTGTGACCACTGGAACTACCCTTTCGCTCTCCGTGATTCTGGAGGATGCCGACCCCAACCAGGCAACGCTTACGCTGCGCACCTGGGTCGATGAGATCGGTGAGTCTCGGTATCCCATGACGCACGAGGGCGACGGCATTTATACCGTAGAGCTTGAGTGTACCGAGTCCTGTCTTATCTGGTACAGCTTTATCTGCAATATCGAGGGCCAGCCCGAGGTCCGCTTGGGCGCACCGCAGGGTCGCACCGGTGGCGAGGGCGTAACTTACGACTACGCCGAGGTGCCGTCCTTCCAGATTACCGTCTATAAGCACCGCGAAGTGCGTCCCGAGTGGTACGAGCGTGGCATGGTCTACCAGATCTTTCCCGATCGCTACGCCCGAGATGAAAACTGGCGCGAGCGCACGCTGGCCGAGGTCGAAAAACCACGCAACGGAATCCAGCGCCGCATGGTCGAGGACTGGAACGAGCCGCCCGTGTACGAGCGCGCCGAAGACGGCTCCATCAAGACCTGGGACTTCTACGGCGGGTCGCTCAAGGGCATCCAGGAAGACCTGCCTCGCATCGCCGAGCTGGGCTTTACAGCCATCTACCTCAACCCCATTTTTGAAGCCGCGAGCAACCACCGCTACGACACGGCCGACTACACCAAGATCGACCCGATCCTGGGCACCGAGCAGGACTTTACCGAGCTGTGCCAGGCGGCCGAGAAGCTGGGCATCTCCATCATTCTGGACGGCGTCTTTAACCATACGGGTGACGACTCGATCTATTTCAACCGCTACGGCAACTACCCCGGCGTGGGCGCGTGGCAGAGCGAGGATTCGCCATGGCGCGATGCGTTTTATTTCCACGAGGATGGCTCATACGACTGCTGGTGGGGCGTGGGCAACATGCCCGCCATCAATGAGAGCTCTGAGCTGGTACGCGAGCGGCTCCTGGGCAAGGACGGCGTGATCCGTAAATGGCTACGTGCCGGCGCTCATGGCTGGCGCCTAGACGTGGCCGACGAGCTTTCCGATGACTTCCTGGCCGAGATCAAAAAGGCCGTGCTCGCCGAGAAGCCTGATGCACTGTTGCTCGGCGAAGTCTGGGAAGACGCCTCCAACAAGATCAGCTACGGCCATCTGCGCCGCTATCTGCAAGGCTCCGAGCTGGACTCGGCCATGGATTATCCCTTCCGCGACATGGTCATCGGCTTTTTGATGGGCTACAAGAACGCTTACCAAGCTGCTGAAGATATCGAGACCCTCCGCGAGAACTACCCGAGCGAGGCATTGTCCTGCGCGCTCAACCTGCTGTCGAGCCACGATCGCCCGCGTATCATTTCGGTGCTCGGCGGCGGCCCCGACGAGTCGCAGCTGCCCGAGTGTGAACGCAGCAAATGGCGCCTGGACGAGAACTCGATGGGCCTGGCCAAGAGCCGTTTTTGGCTCGCCACGCTCATGCAGATGACTTTCCCCGGCGTGCCTTCGATCTACTACGGCGACGAATACGGCCTGGAGGGTCTAACCGATCCGGGCAACCGCCGCACCCTGCCGACCAAGGACCAACTGCACGACTTCGACACACTGGCTATTGTCAAAAACGCCTCCGCCGTACGCCGCGCACTGCCGTTTATGATCGACGGCGAGATCAAGGCCTTCGCGCTCAACGACGAGGTGCTGGCATACAACCGCACGGGCAAGGATGGCGAGTCCGCGACGGTTATCATCAACCGTAGTCTGCGCAATTCGCACCGCGTGACGATTCCGGCGCTCGACGAATGCGCGAGTGACGTGATCAGCGGTCACGAGTGCGAGATCCACAACGGCACGGTCACGCTCGATTTGTATCCGCTGGGCTCGTCGATCATCTATCACCATGCCGAGCAGCGCTTGCAGGAGCCGCTCGATCACGGCGCGGGCGTTGTGTGCCATATCACCTCGGTACCGACCGATGACGGCAAGCCCGGCACGATCGGCGCACCCACGCGTCGCTTTATCGACCATCTGTCGGCTATGGGCATGCGCTACTGGCAGGTCCTGCCTGTCAACCCAACGGACTTCTTCCGCTCCCCTTACGCCGGGCCTTCGGCCTTTGCGGGCAATATTGACCTGCTGCCCGAGAGCCAAGAGGAGCTGGCGGCCGACTTTGAGACTTGGAAGGCCCGTGGCGGCGAAGATGCCGATCCGCTCTACACCGCGTTTAAACATCGCAACGCCGATTGGCTCGAGAAATACTGCGTCTACATGGCCGTTAAGAAGTACTTTGAGGGCGAGTCGCGCCACGATTGGCCGGCGGATGTCGCGCGCTACAACGAGCACCTGATTGACGACAAGCGTTTCCACGACGAGGCAGAGCTGCAGGCGTACATGCAGTACCGCTTTGACCTAGCCTGGTGCGAGCTTATGAACTATGCGCACAAGAAGGGCATCGAGGTCATCGGCGATATTCCGATGTATGTCTCGGACGATTCGGCCGATGCATGGAGCGAGCCCGAGAACTTCTGGCTGTCCGATACCGGCAAGGCGATTGAGATCTCCGGTGCGCCGCCCGATAACTTTGCGCCCGAGGGCCAGGTGTGGGGCAACCCGACGTTCCGCTGGGACCACATGAAGCAGGATGGCTATGGCTGGTGGATGGATCGCCTGCGTCGCGCGTTCTCGCTCTACGACCGCGTGCGTCTGGATCACTTCCTGGGATTCCACAGCTACTTTAGCATTCCTGCGGGCAAGGCCTGCGCCGACGGTCGTTGGCTGGCGGGACCGGGCAAAGACCTGTTCCAGACCGCCTACGACGAGCTGGGTCCGCTCAACTTTATCGCCGAGGACCTGGGCTATTTGACGCCCGGTGTTCGCGCTATGGCTTCGACCTGCGGTTTCCCCGGCATGGACGTGCTGGAGTTTAGCGACTACGACGTTCGTTGCGGTGTGCATCCTACGCCCGGCAAGATTCTGTACACCTCGACGCACGATACGTCGACGCTGGCCGGTTGGTGCACGCGTTCCTTTGCGGGTGGTGACGTGCCGAGCGGTGTTGAGGTGGCGTCCAAGCTGATGAGCGACGCGCTGGCAAGCGACGCTCCCCTGGTGATGATGCCGCTGCAAGATGTCTTGGGGCTGGGCGACGACGCGCGCATGAACGTTCCGGGCGTGGCCACGGGCAACTGGACCTGGCAGGCTGACGAGACCGATGTTGCGGCCGCCGAGGGCAAAACTGCGCAGCTCCTGCGCAACACCCATAGATTCTGGGGCGAAGCGTGATAAAACCCCCGATATAGGGTACAGTTACAGCTGTTTGAATTTTTGCGGGCAGAGCGATCTGCCCGCTTTGTGCTGAAAAGGAAGTATTATGGCGCGCTACGATTACAAGTGCTCGAGCTGCGGCAACGTGTTCGAGGTTGAGCATCCCATGTCCGAGACCCCCGAGGTCCTATGCCCGAGCTGCGGTGCCCCGGCGGCCAAGACGTTCTCGGCCAGCGGCATTAAATTTGAGGGAAGCGGTTTCTACAACACCGACCAGCGCAGCGGTGGCTCCAGCACCAGCGCTACCAGCGGCTGCTGCGCCAACTGCCCGCACAGCCACTAGAAACAACGCGGCCCCGCGATCAACACCGATCGCGGGGCCGCTTCTTTAGCTAACCAGGTTTCCTTATGAGTTGCGGTGGAATAAGGACTATTTGGCGGGTAGAAGCGGCTTTTCAATCCCTA
Organism: Collinsella sp. AM40-7AC; assembly: GCF_003468125.1. Taxonomy (NCBI): domain Bacteria; kingdom Bacillati; phylum Actinomycetota; class Coriobacteriia; order Coriobacteriales; family Coriobacteriaceae; genus Collinsella; species Collinsella sp. AM40-7AC. The sequence goes on from NZ_QSGK01000012.1 coordinate 53,732, forward strand.
TTTCACCGCAACTTAGTAGTTACTTACGGACTAGTCTGGCGCAGAAGTGGCCGTCGTAGGAGTCAGCGTTTACCGGCACGCTTTGGAAGAGGCCACGGTCGTTTTGACGGACGGCTACTAGCTTCTTGGCCTGCTCGAAATCGGGCAGTTGCAGGATCTGCGCCTCGGAGAGCGGCTCCAGGCTAAAACCGGTACCCTCGGGAGAGTTTAGGAAAGCATCCACGACCTGCGTGTTCTCTTCGTCAAAGACCGAGCACGTCGCATAGATGAGCTCGCCGCCAGTAGCCACGCGCGCGGCAGCCTCTTTGAGCATCGTCAGCTGCAGTTTGGGCAGCTCAACCGTCACATCCTTTTCGGTCAGACGCCACGGAATCTCGGGATGACGGCGCATAGTGCCGGTGCCAGAGCACGGCGCGTCGATAAAGACCGTGTCGAACTTAACCGGCTCGCCAAGCATGGCATCAAATGATGTGAGCACCTCATCAAGCTCGCAAGCATCACCCGAAACCGTACGAACGCCCTGAATGCCGGCCTTATGCAGGCGAGCGAGATTCAGATCGCACTTGCGATCATGCAGATCGAGCGCCGTATGCTGACGCTCATAGCCCGCACGCTTGGCCTGGCACATCATCACATAGGTCTTGGTGCCACGACCAGCACCAATCTCAAGGCAGCTACCAGGGCGCGTGGCAGCTGTGGCGATAAGTTGCGCGTTGAGATCAGATGCCACCGCGGCAGCACGCTCAAACACACCCGAAGCAACGGTAACCTGGGCATCAACCGGGGCATGGCAGCCCGGGAACACGGGTGCCACAAGCTGCGAAATATACGGATCGAGCTTAGTCGCAAAGGCGTTCTCATGCAGGGCCAGCGGCGCGGGGGCCAGATTGCCGGCAAAGTTAAGCGCACCCTCGGGCGTGTCAAACGACGCCATAATGCGAGCGCACAGCCAGCGAGGAAGACCCATAAGGCGCGACAGACGAACCAAGCGTCGCTCGGACTCATCCATGTCGGATGCCGTGGCAAAGTCCTCAACATTGTCCGCAACCTTATGCAGTACAGCATTGGCCAAGCCGGCGGCGGACTTAGCACCGCAACGAACCAATTCAACACCCTGACTTACGGCAACACGGCCCGGCGTATGCAGGTAGAGCATCTCGAAGGCCGAGATACGAAGCGCCATGCGAACGCGCGGCGCAACCTTTTTGGGCTTGTCGAGAAACTGATCGAGCAGCTCGTCCAAAACACCCTGCGTGGCGGCAACACCGAGCGCCAAGCGAGCGGCAAACGCAGAATCGCGCTGGTCAATGGCCTTGGCGGAAGCACGGGAAGACAACACGTCGCGCGCATACATGCCACGGCGATCGGCCTCCATCAGCACATCGAGCGCAAGCTTGCGCGCGGGAGACAGCTTGCTCATGACAAAACACCCCACGAAAGATCGGCACCCTGCAGGCCAGCAGCCCAAGCAGAAGCGACCATAGCACGCTTGCCATCAGGCTTAACCTCGAGCAACTCAACCGAGCCATCGGAAAGGCCAAGGTAAACACGCTTAGCCTGAACGAGAACCTGACCCTCGCCAAGCGACACATCAGCCGGCGAAGCATCGAGCACGCGCACGGTCTTGCCGGCAATCACGCAACGAGCAGGCGCGGTATCGGATGAGGCCAGCACATGACGCACGCAATCAAGCGCCGACATTTGCGGATCCAAGCGCATCTCCTGCTTAGAAATCTTGGCAGCATGGGTAACGAGCGCCTCGTCCTGTTCGATCCACACGGCGATGCCATCGGCAAGAGAAGGAAGCATATCGGCAAGCAGTTTGCCGCCGAGCTCAGCGAGCTCCATAGTCAGCGCCTCGGCATGCTTACCGGCAACCGAGGTCGAGGCCTGCGCACAATAGGCGCCGGTATCCACGCCATGCCCAATGCGCATAATAGAAACGCCGGCGACCTCGTCACCAGCAAGAATGGCACGCTGAATAGGAGCAGCCCCACGCCAACGAGGCAGCAGCGAAGCATGAACATTCACAATACCAAGCGGCGCCATATGCAGCACCTCATCGGGCAAAATGCAGCCATAAGCAGCTACACAGAAAATGTCAGCCCGGGCAGCCTGAAGTGCCTCAACAACCTCAGGCGTCATACGATTTGCCTCAACAACCGGCAACCCCAGCTCAAGCGCCTTAGCCTTAACAGGAGACGGCTCAAGCTTCTTACCACGCCCACGAACAGCATCGGGACGAGTAACAACAAGCGCAATCTCATTCCCAGCCTCCACAAGCGAAGTCAGCGAAGGCACAGCAAAATCAGGCGTACCCATAAACACAATACGCATAAAGGACATCTCCCCTCAACCAAAGCCGAGACGGCTACAAAGAGCAGCGGAAAGCCAAATCACCAGCCCATCCGCAATAACATTTCAACAAGAACAAATATACCCAAAACCAAAGAAAGAGCCGCAATAAAAGCAGCTCTTTCAGCAAAGCACCCATCAGCGAAGACGCCCATCCCTGGCCCGACGGCACCCGGGCGAACCGAGCCAGAACAACGCAGTCCCCGGTGCTGAGCGCCCACATATCGTCCCGCGCGCAGTTTCGCAGCAAAGCGAGAATGTTTGAGCACGGGATGATATGTGGGCGCTCAGCACCGGGGACGGTGGGGCCTACTCCGTCTCGCCCGGTCGAGCGCCGCGGGCCAGGGCGTCCTGGTACTCCTTGACGGCCTTGAGCCTCTGCATGGGCTTAAGGCGCTCGAACATGGTGTTGCCGTGCAGGTGGTCGATCTCGTGCTGCAGGCACACGCAGAACAGATCGCCCGAGGCCTCATAACGAATCAGGTTGGCGTCCAGATCATACGCCTCGACGACGACATGGTCGGGACGCTCAATCTCGCAGCTAATCCCGGGGATAGACAGGCAGCCCTCGCTAAACGGCACCAAATGGTCACTCTGCTCAACAATGACAGGGTTGATGAGCACGTACGGGTCGTAGTCGTTCTTGTCGCTGTAGTCGCAGTCGATGGTGACGAGCTGAATAAGCTCGCCGATCTGCGGAGCAGCCAGGCCGCAACCGCCGTTGTCGAACATCATCTTCTTCATCTTCTCGGCAAGCGCCTCGATCGCTGGGGTGATCTCCTCGATCACGGCGCACTCCTGACGCAGGCGAGGGTCGGGCGACAGTACGATTCCGTTGGCTTCCATGGCCATCCTTTCGGGTTGTTACATCAAATCATAGGCATCGACGTCAACGCTCACGCTCACGCCGCGCACAGAGCCCACCTCTTTGAGGCAGGCGTCGATATCATCAGAGACATGGTACCCCACGGGCGACTTCACAAGCAGATGGAAGCGGTAACGGTCCTTGGCTCTCTCGATTACACACGAAGCCGGGCCCAGCACCTGCGGCATGGCACCCCCCGCCCTCAAAAAGTCGGGCGCCGCGGCATGCCAGCGGCGCTTAAGAAGCTTTGCAATGCGCCCAATGTAGTCCTGCGCGTCATCCGCGTTCGTCGACCACACCAAAATGTTGACCAGGCGCACAAAGGGCGGATACAGCGCGTCGCGCCGCTGGTCAAGGTCGTAGTCGGTAAAGATAGAACGGTCGTGCTCGGCGACGGCGCGAATGATCGGATCCTCGGGCAGATAGGTCTGGATGATGACCTCGCCGGGACGATCGCCGCGGCCGGCGCGGCCCGCCACCTGCTCCAGCAGATCGTAGGCGCGCTCCCCTGCGCGGAAGTCCGGCAGCTTGAGGGCGAAGTCGGCATTGACCACGCCCACGAGCGTGACCTCGGGAAAATCGAGACCTTTAGCGATCATCTGGGTACCCAGCAACACGGCGCAATCCGCCGCATCGAACTGCTCGAGCAGCTTTTTGTGCGCATCCTTGCCACGCGTGGAATCGGCATCCATGCGAATGATGGCAACGTCCTCGGGAAGCAACTGGTGCAGAGCGTCCTCGATCTGCTGCGTGCCCAGCCCCATTTTTGCCAGGTAGCGACTGCCACATTTGGGGCAGCGACTCGTGGGCGCGGGATACGGCTGCACGCGCCAGGAGGATCCGCATGTGTGACATTGCAGCGTGTGTGTGCGCTCGTGATACGTAAGCGCGGTGGAGCAGTGGTTGCAGGTGGGAACGCAGCCGCACTCGCGACACATCAGGAATGGCGCAAAGCCACGGCGGTTATGCAGCAACACGGCCTTCTCGCGGCGCCCGACCACACGCTCCAATCCCTCCATCAAGGGTTTTGAGAACATGGAGCGGCTGCCGTGCGAGAACTCGCGACGCAGGTCAGCAATGCGGACCGTAGGCAGCACGGCGTGTCCGGGGCGCTCGGGCATCTCGACACGCGTCCAGGTGGCACCGTTATACATGCCGCGGCGGCAGCGGTCGAGGGCCTCGGCAGAAGGCGTGGCCGACCCCAGCACGAGCGGGCAGCGATAGCGGCGCGCCATCTCGGCTGCCACCTCGCGCGCATGGTAGCGCGGACTGGACCCCTGCTTGTAGCTGGTCTCGTGCTCCTCGTCAATGATGATGAGGCCCAGGTCGTCAAGCGGGCAAAAGAGCGCCGAACGTGCGCCGACGACCACGCGGGCCGCACCGCTGGCAACCATATCCCACTGGTCCAGGCGCTCGCCGGCCGAAAGCCGCGAATGGAACACGGCGACCGTCTCGCCAAAGCGCGAACGGAAGCGGCCGACGGTCTGGGCCGTCAGCGAAATCTCGGGCACCAGCACGCAGGCCGAGCGACCGGCTGCAAGCACGCGCTCAATGGCGGAGAGGTAAACCTCGGTTTTGCCGGAGCCGGTGACGCCGTCGACCAACACCACGTCGCCATGAGCGTCCAGACGGGCGCGCTCAATCTGCGCGAGCGCCTGTTGCTGGCCGTTGGTAAGGGAGACCGGCGCCTTGCCGCTTGCCGAGGACAGCGTGGTCTGCTCGCTGCAGCCACGCCACGCACGGCGTTCCTCCACCACCACGACGCCGCGCTTTTTGAGCGCCTTGATGGTCGCCGACATGCTGTTATAGAGAAGGTTGAGGTCGCGCGTCGTGACCGGGCCGCACCGGAGCGCCTCGATGAGTTGGCGCTGGCGGACCGCGGTCTTGGGCGGCGTATAGTCAAAGCCTTCGGGCGTAAGCATCACCCAACGGTTTTGGATAGGCTTGACGGCGGGGCGCTCAACCGACCATGCGCCGTCATCGCCCTTAACGACGCGCGGACTGCCGCCCGGGGGCAGGAACAGGCGCAGGCACTCGGAAAGCGTCGCGACATACTCGCGGCTCATCCAACGTGCGATGCGGGCAGCCTCGGCGGTAAAGAGGGGTTTGCTGAGGATGGCTTCGATGGTTTTAATGCGCGCGGGGTCGAGAGCATTGTAGCCCTGTAGGTCGCTCAGCTCAGGCGCAATGTCGACGATATAGCCCGCGGCCGCACGGTTACCAAAGTGGACCAGGACCGTGGATCCGATCTGCGCCTCGTTGGCAAGGGACTCAGGGATGCCGTAAGCAAACGGATCCGACAGCGCACGGGTGGGGATGTCGAGGACCACGCTCGCGTAGGCGGCAGGGGGCTCGGGCGCAGGCTTAGACTGAGCCGAGGCAGCGGCAGGCTTGGGCTTCACCGGAGCTTCCTCCGGTTCCGGTGAACCAAACAGCGACAGTTGTTGAGCCATACACCACCTCTAACGAACGGACCTGAAAGGGGTGGGACAAAATAATCAGTGGTTTTTGTCCCATGGCCGATACGAGTGTCGAGCTTGTTGCGTCACTCGAACATGGGACAAACACTACTGATTATTTTGTCCCAGCAACCCACTCATCGGTACAGAAACAAGAGCCCCGCTCGGGGGAACGGGGCTCGGATACATGCGTTTACGCGTCTACTACAGCGCCATCGTGCGGGCGCGGTCGATGCGTGCCAGGCAGTCGTCGCGGCCGACGAGCGCCATGGTCTCGCCCAGCGGGGGGCTCACCATGTTGCCGCAGACGGCGACGCGCACGGCCTGGAATACCACGCGCTTCTTGAGGTCCATCTGCTCGGGCAGCGGCTCAAGCGCGGCGTCGATGGCCTCGGCAGTCCACTCGTCCACGCCCTCGAGCGCGGCCTTGGCGGCGTCCAGAATGGAACCCATACCCTCCTTGGCCAGGCCCTTGTTAACGGATTTCTCGTCATACTCGAGCGTCTCGGCCGTAGCAAAGATGGGAGCGGCGACGGTCACGGCGTCGGCCGGCATCTTGGTGCGCGGCTTGACGATGGCGGCAAGCGCATCAATCCAGTCCTCGCCGTACTCGACGTTGCCCTCGATGAGGCCTGCCTCGTGCAGTTCGGGGACCATGATTTCATCGGCAAACTGCGCGTCGGACATGCCGTTGATGTACTCGGCATTGACCCAATCGAGCTTCTTGGGATCGAAGGTCGCCGGGTTCTTGGAGATGCGGTCGAGCGAGAACTTGCTGGCCAGGACATCGCGCGGGATGATCGTGGTCTCGCCGTCGAGCGACCAGCCAAGCAGCGCCAGGTAGTTGACGAAGGCGTCGGAAAGGTAACCGGCGTCGCGGTACTCCTCCACCGAAGTTGCGCCGTGGCGCTTGGAGAGCTTCTTGCCGTCGGCACCCAAGATCATGGAGATGTGGGCGAACGTAGGCACGGGCGCGCCGAGGGCCTCGTAGACCATGACCTGGCGCGGGGTGTTGGACAGGTGGTCGTCGCCGCGGATGACATGGGTGATCTTCATCATGGCGTCGTCGACGACGGTCGCGAAGTTATACGTAGGCGTGCCGTCGGAGCGGAAGATGACGAAGTCGTCGAGCTCCTTGGCGTCGAAGGTCACCTCGCCGTGGACGGCGTCGTGGATGACGACGTCGCCGCGATCCTCGGGCACCTTGATGCGCAGAACGTAGGACTCGCCGGCTTCGATGCGGCGGCGGGCCTCCTCGGGATCAAGATCGCGGCAACGGCGCTGATAGCCCTGGAAGGGGTCCTTGCGCTCCTGCGCGGCCTTGCGGTCGGCGTCGAGCTGCTCCTTGGTGCAGAAGCAGGGATAGGCCTTGCCCTCGTCCCAAAGCTTCTGGGCGGCCTGCTTGTACAGGTCCAGGCGCTCGGTCTGGGCGTAGGGGCCAAAGTCGCCGCCCACCTCGGGACCCTCGTCCCAGTCCAGGCCCAGCCAACGCATGGCGCGCAGGATGATCTGCGTGTTCTCGTCGGTGGAGCGGGTGGGGTCGGTGTCGTCGATGCGCAGGATGAACGTGCCGCCGTTAGCGCGGGCGAAAGCCCAGTTATAGATAGCGGTGCGGGCGCCGCCGATGTGCAGCTTGCCCGTCGGTGAGGGTGCAAAGCGGACGCGAACGTCTGATGCCATGGAAATCTCCTCGATTGCAGGATGGATGTCTAACTGCACCAGTATAAAGCAACAAAGCAACCTCCGCACAAAGGGCACCGACCCACTCATTTAAGTCTGTCCCCAATGAGTAGGTGCGGAAAGGGTGTGAATGTTTGATTTACGCGATATGATGAACCCTTGCATATAGAGCTCGGCGGAATGGTAACGGTCGCCGGGACACGTTTTTGAAAGGACAATCATGCCAGAAGAACTTCGTTCCATCCCACCCCAACACGGGTCCTTTGTATTTACGTCGGAATCGGTGACCGAAGGTCATCCCGATAAGATCGCCGACCAGATCAGCGATGCCGTCCTCGACGCAATCCTCGCTAAAGAAATAGAGCTGCAGGAGCAGGGCTACATTGCGCCCAACGGCGTGCCCGCCAACGTTGAGAACGTCCGCTGCGCCTGCGAGACCCTCGTGACCACCGGTACCGTCATCGTTGCCGGCGAGATCCGCACCCAGGCCTACGTCGACGTGCAGGAGATTGCCCGTGGCGTTATCCGCCGCATTGGCTACAACCGCGCAAAGTTCGGTTTTGACTGCGATACCTGCGGCGTCATGAACCTCATCCACGAGCAGTCGCCCGATATCGCCCAGGGCGTCGACGAGTCTTTCGAGACCCAGACCGGCGCCACCACCGACCCCATCGACCTGATCGGCGCCGGCGACCAGGGCATGATGTTTGGCTATGCCTCCAACGAGACCAAGACCCTCATGCCCATGCCGCACTACCTGGCGAGCCGCCTGGCCGAGCGACTGGCTGCCGTGCGCCACAACGGAACCCTGCGCTACCTGCGCCCCGACGGCAAGACCCAGGTCACGGTGCGCTACGAGGACGGCAAGCCCGTCGAGGTCACGACCATCGTCATCTCCACGCAGCACGCCGCCGAGATCGAGGACATGGGCAAGATCAAGGCCGATCTCATCGAGCACGTCATCACTCCCGTCATGGCCGCCGAGAACATGCCGTGGGACAACGCCGACATCTATGTGAACCCTACCGGTCGCTTTGTCGTGGGCGGCCCCATGGGCGACACGGGCCTCACCGGCCGCAAGATCATCGTCGACACCTACGGCGGTTACGGCCGTCACGGCGGCGGCGCCTTTAGCGGCAAGGACTGCACCAAGGTCGACCGCTCCGCCGCGTATGCCGCGCGCTGGGTCGCAAAGAACGTGGTCGCCGCCGGTCTGGCCGACCGCTGCGAAGTCGAGCTGGCCTACGCCATCGGCGTTTCCAAGCCGCTGTCTATCATGGTCGACACCTTCGGTACCGCGCATGTTGCCGAAGACAAGATCGTCGAGGCCGTCGAGAAGACCTTCGACCTGCGCCCGGGCGCGATCATCCGAGACCTGGACCTGCGCCGACCGATCTTTGAGAAGACGGCAGCCTACGGCCACTTTGGCCGCGAAGACGCCGACTTCACCTGGGAGAAGACCGATCGAGTCGAAGAACTCAAAGCAGCCTGCGGCCTGTAATTAGGAACCACCAAGGTCGCAACAGGCACAAGCTTTCAAAAGAAGTACCGCCCACAACGGGTTGTATTTCATGCTCTTGGAAAAATTGATGGTGTTCAGCACTTTCACGCGGTAGCCGCTGCGGATAAGAAGCTGGCCCACTTCACCGATCAAGCTGCCCTTCGGGTTTTGTCAATAAGGATAGAGAAAAAAGTAAATTATTTTTATGAGGTTACAACATCGGATTGAATAAGGCGCAGTACCTTGTCGGTAAAGGTTTCCCGGCTGGTCTGGCTGAAATGGAAATAAATATCAAAGGTCGTACCGCCAACGGTCTTTACCATATCGGGTGGCGGTACGTCCGGGGCGGGTGAAGCGTTGCCGCCCGCCATCACGGGCAGGGGGATGGCCTTGCCCTCTCTGCTGGTGCTGTCGCTCCCCTCCGGGGCGGGGATGGTGCTGGTGATCGTCATGCTGGGGTCGTAGGTCATAGGCTCTCCTTTCATCATTCATCAAAGTTAATCCACGTGAGCGCCATTTTGCCGCCCACGTTGGAGTGGGGGAAGGGGAATGTATTAGTCCCCCTTTGAGGACTGTCCACAAGCCCCCTGATTGCAAGGCTTTTCAGCCTCTAAATGTCCACGCCTGCGGCGTTCTCGTTCGCTGGCAGCTTTCTTTCTCCGGCGCACATTGGCGGCGCACTCGTCACAGTATTTGCCCCGATTGGAGCGCGGCACGAACATCGCCCCGCACTCGGCACAGGGCCGCGCCTGTCCTCGGTGGAGCAAGGCGGCACACAACCCCTTGTCTGTTGGCAGGACGGCGGCGCGGAACCATTTACAGACCAGGGAATAGGTGATACTCTGGACGCAGACACAAGGCTCCCAGCCGTCATCAAGAGCAAGACAGTTGCCGCCGTCATAATTGCAGCAGTCATGCACCAGCCGCCGGACGGCTCGGTACTGCTGGTAGGTCAGTCGGGGAATGCCGTTCACCGCTCCACCTCCCGGCGTTTCTGCTGGGTCTGCTCCTGCTGGTGTATGGCAGCATCGGCGTTCCGCTTCACCTGTTGAAGCCGCCGCAAATCGTCTTGGATAGGCTTGTACTGCTCATACTCGGCTGTGTACTCCTGGTGAAGCCTCGCCTGTTCCTGTTTCCACGCATGAACGGGGATTTTACCAGCAGGGGAACGGTGCTTGTCCAGCTTCCGGCGGGCCATGTGGAACGTCCTCAACTCGTTCTCATGCTCCCTCTCGAATTTTTCCCGCTTGCCCTTCCACTTGATACCCTGCAACTCGTCATAGACGGGCTTGGTGTCTCGGTAGAGGTCAACAAGGCGAAGCAGTTCCTTCAATTCGTTCAGACGGTCACGCTTCGCTTTCATGGATGTGTTGACGGCCTCCGTTCGTTCACTCTGGGCGGCGATATGGGTCTCTAAATCTTCCAGCGTAGCGATGCCCCTCTCGGTCAGAAAATTGATGGCCTCGGCAAAACCTTTAAGATTTCCAATCCTGGCGTTGCGGCTCCATGCTCCGGCGTTCCGGCCCTCATAGTAGTCGGTCAGCAGGGCGGCAAGGGTCGGGGCCTGGGGCTTGCTCAATTCTTCTTTTATGGCCTTAATCCAATCCGTCAGGCCGGCGATTTTCTTCCGAATATCCCGCAGAATGTTGTTGGCCTTTTTTATCCAGCGGTTCAGATCGCCCTTGTCGGTGGGGATGCCCTTGGCCTCCATCTGGCGGACGGCCACGCCCTCATGGACGGTGGGCAGCAGGTCAAGGCCCTGACGCTCATAGGAGCGGTGGTCGATGCGGCAGGTCAGCCCCTTTTCCTCAAACTTGGCGTTCACCATAGCGGCCCACGCCTCCCGCCAATGTTCCAGTGTTTCCGGGCTTCCCCAGTCGGTAGTGGGAACAGCGTCAAAGAGGGGCTTGCCGTCCTCTCCCATAATGCGGTTCCCGTCCTCGTCCAGACGGTAGCGGCGGCGCTGCTTGCACCCCCATTTGCCGTCTGGCTCAATGGGCCGGATGGGGCAGAGAACATGAAAGTGCGGGTTAGGAATACCGCCGTCCTCCTTGTCCGGCTGGTGGATGGCAAAGTCGGCAATCATGCCCCGGCCCACAAGCTGCTCCGAAACAAATTGCCTTGCAAGAGCGATGTTTTCCTCCAATGAAAACTCGTTCTGCAAGGCAATGTCAAAGCTATATGCAAGCTGGGCTTTCTTGCCGCGCTCGGCCTTCTCCACGGCGTTCCAGAGGGTGGCGCGGTCTTGGTACTGGTTGGGGGCCTGGGGCGGCAGGAGAATGTCTGTGCAGACCACGCCGCCCTTGTGGGTGTAGTCGCTGACCTCGCCATAGTATTCGCTATACAATTTCTCCCCGGCTCGGTAGGCGGCGGACGTGACAACAGACTGTCCCGCGCTCCGTTTGACCTGGGTAACGTGGAGATGGAACAGGGCCAATTATCCGCTTTCCTGCTGGTCAGTGGCTTGGCTCACCAGGGCGGCAACTTCCGGCAGGGAAAAGACCTTTTCCATCAAAAGAAAAAAGGCCCTTTCGCTCATGCCGCGCACCTCCGGGGCGATACTCTCCACCGCTCCGCCACGGGTGATAAGTCGGTGGTTTCGCTTCTTCCTTTCGCCTTGGGTGTAGTAGCGGATGCGGTTCTCATACCGCTGGCCTCTGTGCTGGTACTGCTCCAACTTAGCGGTGGCCTCAGCATACTCTTTCTCTAATTCTTCGCGTGACTTGTCCATCGTGTTTGACCTCCTTCTTGGCAAAACAAAAGACCGTCTACCTGCTGTGTCGGGTAAACGGTCAAGGGTAACGGTATTCGGTTTTAGCCTCGCTGGAAAGGTGCAGACGCAGAGCGGATGTACCTTTCCAGCGAGGGCGCAGGGATAGCCGCAAAGCGGCGCAAGGGGCGCAGCCCCTTGTACGGAGCGGAGCGACGCAAACGGCCCGGACTTTCGGAAGTCCGGGCCGTAGCCTCGCAGAGCGCACGATACATGGTCGCAGACCATGTATAGAAGTGCGCCCTTTGTTCCAAAGGGATTTTATAAGTCCATCATTGATGGGAGAATTTTGTTGAACATATGGCGCACCTTATCAATCCGGGTGTTTGGGCGGCGTGGCTGAAAAACTGGTTCGCCGCTGGCGATTTGATACCCCTTCAATTCTGTTAAACAAACGCTTCTCCCGTTTGTATAAAAGGTGAGGTCATTGCGGTACTCTTGCACACAGCGGGCAGGGATTTCGCCAGTAAAAATCACCTCGCTGTTTTTAACCTGGGTCGTTTCAATACTCGCGCAATATTTTGGTGCGTCATGATAAGCTCTGGAGAGATATTCCTGCGGCGCATAGAGTGTAAAAGAAAGATATGGTTCCAATAGCTGCGTCCCCGCCTTTTTCAACACCTGCTCCAATACAATAGGTGCCAATGACCGAAAGTCTGCGGGAGTGCTGACCGGACTATAATAAAGCCCATACTCAAAACAGATTTTACAGTCCGTTACCTTCCATCCATACACGCCTTGTTCCAGACCGTAGCGGATACCATCCAATACAGCGTTTTGAAAACTCTGATTCAAGTATCCAACGGAAACTTTGCTCTCATACTGCACTCCGGTGCCAAGGGGGAGAGGGGTGACGGACAGCCCGATGGACGCCCAGAATGGATTGGGCGGCACTTCGATATGAATGGTGTGACTTACCGCTTTCAATGGCCTCTCCATATAGATGACGGCAGGTTCTTTTGCAGTTGTGTTGAGCTGATATTTTTCCACCAGAAGATCAGAGATAATTTCCAATTGTACCCGGCCCAAAAAGGAGAGAATGATCTCATGGGTCACAGCGTCTACTTCATAGCGCAGAAGCGGGTCGGTATCCGCAATTTCTGTCAAGGCGTTTAACAAGCGTTCCCTCTGTTCTGGTTTCTCTGGTGCAATTGTTGTCCGCAGCAAAGGGAGAGGATTGTCGCTCCACGTTTCACGGGGCAGCAGCAGTTTGTTTCCCAGCACATCATTCAGCCGCAAACTGTCGCAGGGTACAATGACGATCTCGCCCGCATGGGCAATCTCTGTTCGGACAATCTCACCCTTTGAGGGGATACGCATTTCCGTAATTTTCAGTTTTTCTTTCCCTGCCAAGGCTACGGAATCCCGCAAATGAAGCGTACCGCTATACAACCGCAGATAGGCAAGGCGTTGGCTCTGGTTTGCGTACTCAACTTTGAACACAGTTCCGCACAATTCAGAGCTGTTCTGCCCGGTGGGTGATTGGAATGTATCTGTGACCGCTTCAATGAGTTGTCGGATTCCCAAGTTTACCTTGGCACTGCCATGATAGACCGGAAACAGAGAGACGCTTTGGATTCTCCTGTTTTCCTCCCGCAGAAGTTCTTCTTTGTCCATTGGTTCTCCGGCAATATATTTCTCCAACAATTCATCACAGTCCGCAATCACGGTATCCCAATTCTCCAGCCCCATGTTTTCCATGATGGATATATCCGGGGAAAGCTGCACGTTCTGCTTAATAATCATATTTGCGGAGAGCTTATCTCGGATAGACTGATACACACCTGGCAGGTCAATCCCGTCCTGGTCGATTTTGTTAATAAAGATAACAGTTGGGATTTTCATTACTTGCAGAGCATGAAACAGAATACGGGTCTGCGCCTGAACGCCGTCTTTTGCAGAAACAACCAAAATCGCTCCGTCAAGAATGGCAAGGGAGCGATAGACCTCCGCTAAGAAATCCATATGCCCAGGAGTATCCACAATGTTGACCTTACAATCGTGCCACTGAAAGGAAGTGACCGCCGTTTGAATGGTGATTCCACGCTGCCGCTCTAAAAACATGGTGTCCGTTCTCGTTGTTCCCTGATCCACACTGCCGGGCGCCTCGATTGCTCCGCTGGTATATAACAGGCTCTCCGTCAAGGTC